>DWZY01000067.1 GCA_019117325.1 Candidatus Brevibacterium intestinigallinarum | reverse complement strand
GAAGTGGGTGATCCGGCCGTCCGTGTCCTCCCAGATCTCCGGCCCCGTCGACTCGTAGTGGCTGAGCGGGCCGTTCTGGTTGGAGAACTGGTCCGGCTTGAACCCGCCGGGGATCTCCGCCGCCAGGCGATCGGAGACGGAGTAGTAGGACTGGGGGTCCTCGGGTGCGACGGACGAGGGGACGACCACGACCTCGGCGCCGTAGGCCCGCAGCGGGTCGCGCTTGTCCTCGGAGACCTTGTCCGGGCACACGAAGATGCAGCGGTAGCCGCGCTGCTGGGCGATGAGGGCCAGGCCCACGCCGGTGTTGCCGCTGGTGGGCTCCACGATCGTGCCGCCGGGGCGCAGCTGCCCGGATTCCTCTGCTGCGTCGATGATCCGACGGGCGATGCGGTCCTTGACGGAGCCGCCGGGGTTGAAGAACTCGACCTTCGCGAGGACGGTCGCCCCGATCCCCTCCGTCACCCGGTTGAGCCGGACGAGCGGGGTGCCGCCGATGAGATCGGTGACGCTGCTGGCAAAGCGCATGGAGCTCCTCTGATTCGTGTCGTCCACCCCTCGAGCATAGGGCGTGGGGGCGTGCGCGCGCAGGGCGGTGTCACGCGGATCACCCGGAACGACGGCAGTCGGAGGAAGGTCAGTCGACAGGGTCAGACCGCATCACCGAACCGCGACGGCCACCACTCCTGCTGCAGGGGCCAGCGCCACCAGCCAGAAGATCGTGATCCACACGAATGCCGGCAGCGGCGTGAGCCGCCCCAGCACCGCGGCGTCCGAGTCGCGGGCCCGTCGCCGCGCGTGCAGTCCCGTGAGGTTCGCGATCGCGCGGATGCCGCCGGCCCACTCGAAGAGCCCCACGACCAGCAGGACGAGGATGACGATCGGCTCGGATGCCCAGGCCAGCAGCGCGCCCGCACCCGCGAGCGTTGCGAGCGTCGATCCCACGGCGATCGCCCCGCGCATGAGGAGGAGGGCGGCAACGGCGACGACGAGGATCGCGACCACCGCGACCGTTGGCCACGTGGACGACCCGGTCGCCCAGCCGGCGACCCCGGCTCCCACGAGGAGCGCCCCGACCAGCGGCGGCGCCGGATAGCCCCAGAAGCTCGTCCACGCGACCGAATCGGATCGCCCCGACGAGGTCGTGAGCCCCGAGTGATCCGCGTTCACGCGGATCCGCATGCTCGTCCGCCCCCGCAGGGCACCGGCCAGCGCGTGCCCCAGCTCGTGGATCATGGTCACCCACACTCCGGTGACGCGCCAGACACCGCGCGGCACCACCAGCACCGCCGCGATGACGACGGCTGCGGCACCCAGCGCCCACAGCTCGTGGCCGGCCAGCCGCTCCAGCAGCGCCGCGCCCGCACCGGTCAGGCCCGTGCCCGTCCCGTCGTCCATGCCCTCACCCCCACGTGTCCCTGGGTCCCCGTCCCCGCACACTCTTCCTGCCGCGGGTGAAGGAACGCTGGACCGGACCGTGGATCTCGATGTCCTCGACGACTCTGCGACCCATCTGCCGCTCGATCCGGTCGAGGAGGCCGTCCTTGAGGATCCGCAGCTGGGTCGCCCAGGTGGTCGAGGACGTCCGCACCACCAGGGTGGGCGGATCGAACCGCTCGACTGTGCAGTGCGCCGCGACGTCCGGGCCCACGAGCTCGGGCCACCGGCTCGTCACCTGCGCGACGTCCAGGCTGGATTCCCAGCCGCGCCGGTGCGCGAGCTTCGCGAAGAGACCGCCGAGCGACCGCGGGTCCCGGGGGTCGCTGCCGGATCCCGTGTACGCGATCTGGCCCGGCCTGCTCCCCGCATCACGATCCGCGGGGTCACGCCGTCCGTCACCGCCGCGGTGCCACGTGCCGGACCGCGGCCGGGCTTCGATGTCCGCCATCCGCCGGGCGCGGTCCAGGGCCTCGAGGGCCGCGCCGGCCAGGGGTGCCCGGGTCCGGTCCTCGGCGCCGAGGCCGCCGCTGGCTTCCTGATCCGCACTCATGCCGCTGGGGAGACTTCCGTGAGATCGATCGTGCGTCCCACCAGCTCTGCCGGGATCTCCGATCCCACCGCCGCGGTGATGAGCACCTGCTCCGCCTGCGCGACGATGTGCGCCAGCCGGGTGCGCCGCCCGGAGTCCAGCTCCGCGAAGACGTCGTCCAGCACGAGGATGGGCTGGTCGTCCGGGTGTCCGGAGTCCTCCCGCAGCAGGTTCCACCCGGCCAGCTGCAGCGCGAGCGCCAGTGACCAGCTCTCGCCGTGCGAGGCGTAGCCCTTGGCGGGCGTCTCCCCGATGAGCAGCTCGACGTCATCGCGCTGGGGTCCCACGAGGGTGAGTCCCCGGTCGATCTCCTTGTGCCGGCGGGTCAGGACCGCGTCGACGATGACGTCGACGGTGCGGGCGACCGCGTCGTCGGAGGCCGGGTCGACCGCGGAGTGATCGATGCGCGAGCTGTACCGGGCCTCGGCAACCCGGCGCGATTCCCGCGCGTCCGCGGCCAGTCCGGAGAAGTGCTCGTCGATGTGGGGTGCCAGGTCTGCCAGCAGCCGGCGCCGGCCCACGACCAGGGCGGCCGCGGCCTCGGCGAAGGCCCGATCCCAGATGTCCAGCGTCGCCTCGAGACCGCTGTCCGGGTGCGTGCGGAGGTTCTTCAGCAGCGCGTTGCGCTGGCGCAGTGCCCGATCCGTGTCCGCCAGGACACCCGCGAACCGGGGGTTGCGGGCCACGAGCAGCGAATCGAGCCAGTCGCGCCGCTCGCCCGGGTCGCCCTTGACGAGGCCCAGGTCCTCCGGTGCGAAGACGACGCAGGGGACGAGGCCCAGGATCTCGCGGACGCGCACGCCGCTGCGGTTGATACGGGCGCGGTTGGCGCCCTTCGCCCGGATCGTGACCTCCGCCGTCACGTGCCGCTCGCCGCGGTGGACGCGGGCGGACACGATCGCCTGCTCACGGCCGGCCCGCACGAGCGGCAGGTCCTGCGGCACGCGGTGGGACCGCAGACGGGAGAGGTAGCCGATCGCCTCGACCAGGTTCGTCTTGCCCCAGCCGTTGGGTGCGACGAACGTGGTCACTCCGCGGTCCAGCTCCAGATCGAACGACTCGTACGACCGGAAATCACGCAGTGCGAGTCTGCTCACCCACACGCAGGTCCCACCCCCGTCCGGGAAGAGTCAGAAGCGGATGATCGGCATGAGCAGGTAGCGGTACGAGTCGTCGTGCTCGCCCTCGGGCTCCTTCTGGCCGGTGATGACGACGGACTTCTTGGGCTCCGTCATCGAGAACCGGACATAGGGGTGGTCGATCTGCGCGATGCCCTCGGAGATGAACAGCGGGTTGAAGCCCGTCGTGATGTCTCCGCCGTTGATCGTCGCGGGGAGGGACTCCGAGGCCTGCGCGTCGTCGCCCGCACCCGCCCGCAGAGTGATCGATCCGTCCGCGAACTCGAAGCGGATAGGGGTGTTGCGCTCTGCGACCAGTGCGACGCGGCGGACCGCCTCACGCAGCGCGGAGGTCTCGACGACCGCGGTGATGGGAGCGTCCTTGGGGAACAGCGAGCGAACCTTGGGGTAGTCGCCCTCGACCAGCAGCGACGTCGTCTCGCGACCGTTCGCCGCGAACGCCAGCATGTCCTTGCCGCCGCTGTCCGCGAGGCTGATCTTCACGTCGCCGCCCATCGACTTAGCGGCATCGGAGAGCGTCTTGCCGCGGATCAGGGCGTTGCGCGCGATGTCCGGGGTGGACGGCGACCACGTGAACTCGCGGACCGCCAGGCGATACCGGTCCGTCGCGAGGAGGGCCACACGATCGCCCTCGATCTCGACGCGGACGCTGGTGAGGATCGGGACGGTGTCGTCCTTGGAGGTCGCGATCGAGAC
>DWZY01000066.1 GCA_019117325.1 Candidatus Brevibacterium intestinigallinarum | reverse complement strand
GCGGTGCCGCTGGCGGACGTCGCCGCGATCGACAGCTCCCTGGGCCTGGACTCGCCGTGGGTGGGGCTCCTGACCCTGCTGCGGTTCTTCGCGCTCGCGGTGGTCGTCGCCGTCGCCCTGGACGGGCTGCTGCGCTCCGGACGGAAGCGGGCGGAGGGACTCAGCCGCTCTGCGGCCGCCGCATCGTGACGATCTCGCCCAGGGTCGCCCACTCATTGCGGCCCAGGCGCGCCATCGGATCCAGCCGGTCCGCCTGCGGCAGGGTGCGACCCCGCTCGGTCGTCAGCGTGTCCGTGTCGACCGCGACGCGGACCACGCGGCCCAGCACGAGGAACGCCTCGCCCACCGGGATGATGCTCTCCAGCACGCACTCGAGGACGGCGGGCGAGGCGGCCACGCGCGGCGGTGCCACGAGTGCGGAGGCCTCCGCCTCGAGGCTCGCGGCCTCGAACTCGCTCACCTCGGCCCCGTAGGGGGCGGACGTCTGGTTCGCGGCCTCGGCCTGGTCCCGGGAGACGAGCGAGACGGTGAACTCGCCCGTGGCCTCGGCGTTGGCGACGGTGTCCTTCCGCGTCGTCGACGAGAAGAGGACGATCGGCGGATCCTCCGACGCCATCGTGAAGAACGAGTGCGGAGCGAGGTTCGTCACCCCCTGCGCATCGACCGTGCCCACCCACGCGATGGGTCGCGGGATGAGGATCGACTTCACGAGCAGGGTCGTCTCGCGGTCGCCCAGCGAGGCGGGATCGAACTCGGTGCGCTGCGACTGCGGGGATGCATCCATGGGACCAGTCTGCCAGGACGGCGGGGCAGCACCCGGGCTCGTCCGCGCGGGCGACGGGTCCGGGGCCGATGCGCTACACTTGCAAGGCTGTCCGGTGCGCCCCTGTGCGCAGAACCAACGGACAGCACAACGCAAGTACCCTCCTGCCACGGATGGACCGTGGCCGCGAAGACCAGAGGAGGTGGGTGACACATGCGTAAGTACGAGCTCATGCTCATCCTCGATCCAGAGATGGACGAGCGCTCCGTGAGCACCACAGTCGAGAAGCTTCTCAAGGTTGTGCCGGCAGACGGCGGGACCATCGACAACGTGGATGTGTGGGGCCGTCGTCGGTTCGCCTACGAGATCAACAAGAAGTCCGAGGGCTTCTACGTGGTCATCGACCTGAGCGCGCAGCCCGCGACCGTCAAGGAACTCGACCGCCAGCTGGGACTCAACGAGTCCGTGCTGCGCACGAAGATCCTGCGTCCCGACGCCGCGTGATCGCTTCCGCGATCTGATCCCACGGTGACGATCCTTCTGGGATCGTCGCCCCCATCCACTCGAGTCGCATCCACGCACTGCGCAGCAGAGGAGTCACCATGGCAGGCGAGACAGTCATCACCGTCGTCGGGAACATCACTGCCGACCCGGAGCTGAGGTTCACCGCGAACGGCGCAGCCGTCGCGAACTTCACCGTGGCATCCACGCCGCGGACCTTCGACCGTCAGTCCAATGAATGGAAGGACGGGGAGACCCTCTTCCTGCGGTGCAGCGCCTGGCGCGAGATGGCGGAGAACGTCGCAGAGACCCTGTCTCGCGGCACCCGCGTCATCGCTCAGGGCCGACTGCGCTCCCGCACCTTCGACACGAAGGAGGGCGAGCGTCGCACCGTGTTCGAGCTGGACGTCGACGAGGTCGGCCCCAGCCTGCGGTACGCGTCCGCGTCCGTGACGAAGAACGAGCGCGGCGGCGGCTATGGCGGCGGAGGAAACTTCGGCGGCCAGCAGCAGTCCGGCGGCGGATTCGGTGGAGGCGCCCAGGGCGGCGGCCAGCAGGGAGGCTACGGCGGAGGCCGGGCACCCCAGCAGGGCGGCGGCCAGCAGGGCGGTCAGTGGGGGGCCAACCCGCAGCAGGGCGGACGTCCTGCGCAGGAGGACCCGTGGGCATCGTCGAACCCGCAGGGCGGTGGCGGCTGGGGCAGCCCGGCCAACGACGAGCCGCCGTTCTGATCGACACCTCTCACACTCACCAAGGAGCACATCATGGCGAAGCCGGATCCCCGGAAGCCCATCAAGAAGAAGGCGAACCCGCTCAAGCGCGGCGAAGCCGCCACCATCACCTACAAGGACACCGCGACGCTGCGCAAGTTCATCTCGGACCGCGGCAAGATCCGCGCCCGCCGCGTCACCGGTGTCTCCGTGCAGGAGCAGCGCATCATCGCGAAGGCCGTCAAGAACGCCCGCGAGATGGCGCTCCTCCCGTACACCGCCACCACTCGCTGATAGGAGGAGAGAAGAATGGCAACCAGGAAGCTCATCCTCAATCAGGAAGTCGACCGTCTGGGCGCAGCCGGTGACGTCGTCGAGGTGAAGGCGGGCTACGCTCGCAACCTGCTCATCCCCCGCGGCTGGGCCACCCCGTGGACCCCGGGCGCGCAGAAGCAGATCGACGCGCTGCGCAAGGCTCGCCAGAGCCGCCAGATCGCGGACCGCGACGAGGCCATCGCCCTCAAGGGCAAGCTCGAGTCGACGACCGCTCGCATCGAGATGAAGGCCGGCAAGGGCGGACGCCTCTTCGGCGCCGTCACCCCGGCACTCGTCGCCGAGGCGCTGGCGACGGCCGTGGGCGGCGAGTTCGACCGCCGTCAGGTCGCGCTGGCCGGTCACGTGAAGACTGCCGGTGTCCACACCGCGACCGTGCGCGTGCACGACGAGATCACCGCGAACGCCAAGTTCGAGGTCATTGGCAAGGCCTGATCACAGGCACTGCTGGCGGGCTGAGCCCGCACAGACCGAGGCCCCGGGAACCAGAAATGGTTCTCGGGGCCTCGGTCGTTCGTGGGGGTGGGAGCACCGCATTCCGCGAGGGACGGTCACCGTGCGGCGATCACCGCATTCCGCGAGGGACGGGCTCCT
>DWZY01000065.1 GCA_019117325.1 Candidatus Brevibacterium intestinigallinarum | reverse complement strand
GATGACGACGTCCACGCCCGCCTCGACGGCCTCCCGGGCCGGTCCTCGGCCAGGATCGTCGACCGTCGTCTCGAGGATGAGCGGCTCCTGCCAGCCGCACTCCCGGCTCACCTCTGCGAGGAGGCGCCGCGCCTGGTCCGCACCGGTCTTCGTGGGGTTGAGGACGAGTGCCGCCCGCTTGCGCAGGTCCGGGCCGTCCGCCTCCCCGCTGTCCGCGGCCTCGTCGGCATCCGACGCCGAGGCCGCGGCCGGGTCCTCGTCGGAGGTCCTGGCCCGGTCGTGGTGGCGGACGGTCATCCGGCCGATGACCAGGCCCACGAGGCACAGCACCACGGCCAGGGCGATGAGCAGGGCCACGTGGATCTCGAGCGTCATGGCAGTACGGTACATGCGCCTCGTGCGGATGAGCCGTCGGCTAGGCTGGGAGGCATGATCGACCTTCAGCGCCTGCGCGACGAACCCGAACTCTTCAAGGCCTCACAGCGTGCCCGCGGTGGGGACGAGTCTCTGGTCGACCAGGTGCTGTCTGCGGACATCGCACGCCGCGCGGCACTGACGGAGTTCGAGGCCGCCCGCGCCCAGCAGAAGGACTTCGGCAAGCGCGTCGTCCAGGCGAAGGGCGAGGCGAAGGCGGCCCTGGTCGCACAGGCGCAGGAGCTGTCCGCACGGGTCAAGGCCCTGCAGTCCGATGCGGACGACGCGGACTTCGCGTTCGACGCCCTGCTGCGCCGCGTGCCCAACCTCATCATGGACGGTGTCCCGTCCGGCGGCGAGGAGGACTCGGTCGAGCTGCGTCGCGAGGGCACCCCGCGCGACTTCGCGGCCGAGGGCTTCGAGCCCCAGGACCACGTCGCACTGGGGGAGTCGCTGCGCGCGATCGACACCCAGCGCGGCGCCAAGGTCTCCGGCGCTCGCTTCTACTACCTCACGGGCTTCGGTGCGCGGCTGGAGCTGGCGCTGCTGACGATGGCGCTCGACACGGTCGAAGCGCACGGCTTCGTCCCCACGATCACCCCCACGCTGGTGAAGCCCGAGGTCATGGGCGGCACAGGCTTCCTCGGCGAGCACGCGGACGAGGTCTACCGCCTCGAGGCGGACGACCTCTACCTGGTCGGCACGTCGGAGGTGCCGCTGGCCGGCTACCACATGGACGAGATCATCGACCTGTCCGACGGTCCGCTGCGCTACGCGGGCTGGTCGCCGTGCTACCGCCGCGAGGCCGGCAGCTACGGCAAGGACACCCGCGGCATCCTGCGCGTCCACCAGTTCCAGAAGGTCGAGATGTTCTCCTACGTCCGCGTCGAGGACGCGGAAGCGGAGCACGCACGCATGCTGGCTGTGGAAGAGGAGATGCTGGCGAAGTGCGAGCTGTCCTACCGGATCCTCGACATCGCCGCCGGTGACCTGGGCGACTCCGCCGCGCGCAAGTACGACACCGAGGCGTGGATCCCCACCCAGGGCACGTACCGCGAGCTGACGTCCACCTCGAACTGCACGACCTTCCAGGCGCGCCGCCTCAAGGTGCGCGAGCGCACGGAGTCCGGCACCCGCCCGGTCGCGACCCTCAACGGGACCGCGGCCAACACGCGCTGGCTCGTCGCGCTCCTGGAGAACCACCAGCAGGCGGACGGCTCCGTCCGCATCCCCGAAGCACTCCGCCCGTACCTGGGCGGCATGACCGCCTACGGCCCGCAGGGCCCCATCCACTCATGACCGCGGCCGCCGCAGCACGGCGGACGCGCGTCCTGCACTGTTAGGAGACACCCACAGGTGAGCACGCTCGTCACCCGCCCGCAGCTCGTCGCACTCGATGTCGACGGCACGATCGTCGACTACGACAACCGGATGTCGGAGACGGTGCGTCGCACGCTCGCCGCCGTCGTCGAGGCGGGCCACCATCTGGTGGTCGCGACCGGCCGGTCCGTGGGCGGCGCGCTGGAGACGGCGAATCGCCTGGGGCTCACCGAGGGGTGCGTCATCGCCTCGAACGGTGCCGTCGTCGTCCGGCTGGATCCCCAGGCGGAGGCCGGCTGGCGAGTCCACCAGGTCGAGACCTTCGACCCGGCGCCCGCACTCGAGCGGATGTCCGCAGTCCTGCCCACCGCGCTCTACATGGTCGAGGACGAGAACCTCGACCGCTACGCGTCCGGTGACTTCCCGCAGGGCGAGCTCGCGGACATGGAGAACTTCACGATCGTCCCGTTCGAGGAGCTCAGCGATCTGCGCGCCACCCGCATCGTGCTGCGCGAGCCCAACGGCACGTCCGAGGAGTTCCGCGAGGCCGTCGAGCGCGTGGGCCTCCACGGGGTCGCGTACTCCGTGGGCTGGAGCAACTGGCTGGACATCGCCCCGGAAGGCGTGTCGAAGGCGCACGGCCTGGAGATCGTGAGCGAGCTCCTGGGCATCCCGCGCGAGGACACCGTGGGCGCCGGCGACGGCAGCAACGACCTCGAGATGATCGAGTGGGTGCAGCACGGCATCGTCATGGGGCAGGCCGCGGAGCCCCTCAAGTCGCTCGCCTCCGTCGTGACCGGCACGGTGCAGGAGGACGGCCTCGCGACGGCACTCATCGACCACCTGGGTCTGGACGTCCTCACGGACGCCTGAGGCACCCGCTCCCGAGGCCGTGGCCGGGTGCACCTGCGACGTGAGTCCCGTTCCCGAGGCCGGGGTCGGCTCGCGAGGCCCAGCCTCAGTCCCCGGAACCCGGCTGGGGCCGCAGCTCTGCGGGCAGGCCGGCCTCGGCCTCGGCGATGAAGTCCGTGGCCCGGTCCGCGTAGCCGCGGGCGGCCTCGGCGAACCCGTCCAGCGCGGGTGCCGGCTCGTCCGGGTGCGTCGCCAGCCGCGCGCGCAGCATCGCCGCGGCCTGGGCCGCCTGGGCGATGTGCGCGGAGGCCCGGGACAGGTGCTCGGGCACGTCGCCCAGCCGCTGGCGGCCGTCCGCCGGGAACACGAGCCCGTCCAGCGGCACCGCGTGGTGGCAGGTCTCCGCGAGCACCGCGATGCGCTCGTCGAGGTCGTTGAGGACCAGGGTCAGCTGCGCCAGCTGCTCGATCTGCGACGCGGCCGCTGACTGACCGTGCTCGCGGTGCAGTGTGCTGACGGTCGTGTAGAACCGGTCGACGGCGCGCGAGAACCGATCGCGGTGCTGCCGCCACAGACCGGTGCCCCACCGCTGCTGCGGGGAGGCGGGACGGTCCCGGCGGAAGAGCGAGAGCAGACCCATGCGACTCAGCCCGGGCGATTCGATGCGTGCATGGGATCCGGCCGGTGGTGCGGGAGGCTCAGCTGTCCGCGGCGACGCGGAGCAGGATCTTGCCGATGTTCTCGCCGTCCTCCATCCGCTGGTGCGCGGCAGGCGCCTCCTCCAGCGAGAACTCCGAGTCGACGATCGCGCGGATCTCGCCCTTCATCGCCTGCTGCCAGACGGAGCCGGCGACGGCCTCGACGATCTGCGCCTTCTGCTCCGCAGGGCGGGCGCGCAGCGTCGTCGCCATGACGGTGAGGCGGCGCGGCAGCATGAGGCCCAGGTTCGCCTCCGCCTTGACGCCACCCTGCAGGCCGATGATCGTGAGGCGGCCGTCCAGCGCGAGCGCCTTGAGGTTCTTGTCCAGGTACTTCGCGCCCACGACGTCGAGGATGACGTCCGCGCCATCGCCGGGCTTCCCGTCCTCGCCGGTGATCTCGCGGATGCGCTCGACGAAGTCCTCCTCGCGGTAGTTGATGACCGCGTCCGCGCCCAGCTCGCGGCAGAAGTCGCCCTTGCGCTGGCTGCCCACCGTCACTGCGACGCGGGCCCCGTGGGCCTTCGCCATCTGGATCGCGGCAGTGCCGATCCCGGAGCCGCCGCC
>DWZY01000064.1 GCA_019117325.1 Candidatus Brevibacterium intestinigallinarum | reverse complement strand
GTTCCTCGACGCGGAGGCGCTGCGCGTCCTCCAGATCGACGCATGCCGCGTGGCCGGCGTCAACGAGAACATCGCGATCCTGCTCCTGGCCGCCCACAAGGGCGTCCCCGTCTGCCCGCACGCGGGCGGCGTGGGCCTGTGCGAGATCGTGCAGCACCTCTCGATGTTCGACTTCATCGCGGTCTCCGGCGAGTCAGACGGCCGCGTCATCGAGTTCGTCGACCACCTGCACGAGCACTTCGTCGAGCCGGTCGACGTGCACGACGGCCGCTACTGGCCGCCGGCGCTGCCCGGCAGCGGCGCGCAGATGCACGCCGCGAGCATCGAGGAGCACCTGTTCCCCACCGGTCAGGTCTGGGCGAACGCCCAGTGACCGACCCGGCCGGGTCCCCGGGGTGAGACATCCCGGGGACGCGGCCACGGCCTCGGGCGCGGATGCCCGCGGCCCCGGCTGGCCCGGCGACCCATCGCCGGCTGCCGGCACCCCCACATCCCAGGAAGGAATCGCTGATGCGCAACGACGCACCCGGCGAGGCGGCCACACAGGCGCCCCACCCCGTCCGCGACCACTCGCAGGAGCCCATCCCGCGCAAGGTCTACTTCATCGCTGTGCTGGCCGGCTTCTCCGGCCTGCTGTACGGCTATGACTCCGGTGCGATCTCCGGGGCCCTGCCGCCGCTCACCGACCAGTTCGGGCTGAGCGCCCAGCAGCAGGGACTCATCACGTCGCTGCTGCTGTGGGGCGCCCTGCCCGCGATCGTGGGGGCGACGCTGGCCTCGCGCAGGTTCGACCGCCGTCACATCCTCATCGTGGGCGCGATCATCTTCGTCGTGGGCTCGATCGCGAACGCGCTGGCGCCCACGCCCGAGTTCCTCATGGGCGCGCGGTTCTTCCTGGGACTCGCGGTGGGCATCGCGAACATGTTCGGGCTCATCTACCTGTCCGAGCTCGCCCCCACCCGCATCCGCGGCATGCTCACCGGCATGTATCAGCTCACCGTGAACGTGGGCATCCTCTGCGCCTACATCGTGGGCGACGTCTTCCAGGAATCCGGCTCGTGGGAGTGGATGCTGGGCATCGGCGCGTTCCCCGCCGTCGTGTTCCTCATCGGCATGATCATCGCGCCGGCCTCTCCGCGCTGGCTCATGACGCGCGGTCGCGATGACGAGGCGCTCACGATCCTGCGCTCGCTGCGCGGCGGCGAGGATTACGCGCAGTACGAGGCGCGGGAGATCCGTGCGAGCCTCGCTCAGCAGGAGGGCGGAGTGGGGCAGCTGCTGCGGTCCGCCCGCAAGCCACTGGTCGTGCTGGTCGTCCTGACGTTCTTCCAGGTGTTCACCGGCATCAACGCGGTCGTCTACTACGCGCCCATCATCTTCCAGAACGTGGAGTCGATGGGTGAGAACGCGGGCATGATCGCGAACTACGGCGTGGGCTCCGCACTCGTCATCTCGACAGCGATCGCGCTGCCGATCATCGACAAGCTGGGCCGCGTCAAGCTGCTGGCGATCTCGATGGCCGGCCAGGCGGTCGCGATGACGGTCCTGTGGCTGGCGCCCGATGCGGGCATGCTCACGATCGCCGCGGTGTTCGTCTACACCTTCGCGTTCGGCATCGGCCTGGGCCCGGTCTTCTGGCTGTACGTCCCGGAGGTCCTGCCGCTGCGCGTCCGCGCGATCGGGATGGGCGTCATCACGTTCCTGCAGTACACGATGAACGCGATCTTCGCGGCGGCGTTCCCGGTGGCGCTCGAGGGCTTCGGACCCATCGTGTTCCTCGTCTTCGCGGTGCTGTCCGCGGCGGGTCTGCTGTATGTTCTCACCCGAGTGCCGGAGACCAGTGGCCGCTCCCTCGAGGAGATCGAGGCACACTGGCGGGAGGGATGATCCGACCATGCTGCTGACCGACATCGTGCACCCCGACCTGCTGCGCGCCCTGGGCCGCAGCGGGCACGGGACGAAGATCCTCCTGGCCGATGGCAACTACCCGCACAGCACGGGTGCGCCGGCTGCCGCCGAGCGGATCCACCTCAACCTCACCCCGGGCCTCCTGACGGTCACCCAGGTACTGGAGCCGCTGGTGCGGACCGTGCCGATCGAGGCTGCGGAGATCATGCTGACGGCCGAGGACACCGAGGCCCCCGTCATCGCCGACTACCGCGCACTCCTGCCGCAGGCGGAGTTCGTGGGCCACGAGCGCTTCGCGTTCTACGACGCCGCCCGCACGCCGGACGTGGCCGTCGTCGTCGCGACCGCCGACCAGCGCCAGTACGCGAACCTGCTGCTGACCGTCGGGGTGCGCACGGCATGAGCGGAGCATCCCATGCGTGAGGCCCCGCGCGCCGCGCTCCTCATCGACTCCCACCTGCACCTGTGGGACCGCGACCGGCTCGAGTACCCGTGGATGGCGGGCCTCGACCTGCCGCACACGTCCCTGCCGGGGGACCCGTGGGATGGGGGTGCGGCTGAGGAGACTGCTGCTGTGGTCGGGCAGGCGGACACCGCGGCCGTTACCGAAGGTCCCGAGGACGGCGGCCCGCCGCCGCCCGCACGGGTGGCCGGGGCAGCACCCGCTGTCCTGCCGGCGGCCGTCGTGGTCGAGGCCGGGGCGGCGGCTCACCAGTGGGATGACGAGATCGCGTGGGTTCGCGGCCTGGCGGAGACGCACGCGCACCTGCGGGGAATGGTCGCTGCGGTCGACTACACGGCGCCGGACCTCCACGAGCGACTGGGCCGGTACGCGGCGAACGACTTCGTCGTGGGCGTGCGCGACAACTTCGAGGGCCTGCCGGCCGGGGAGCTCGACGTTCCCGCACGGGTGGCGGGTGTGTTGGCTGCGCGACAGCGCGGACTGACCGTCGACCTGTGCATCCGCGCGGATCAGACGGACGAGCTGCTCTCCCTGTTGAAGCGGGTCGTCGCCCAGCGCGGCGACGCCGCGGGGATCGTGCTCGATCACCTGGGCAAGCCGGATGTGGGCGGGGCGGCGGACGACGTAGCACTGCGTGCTCTGGCCGCGATCCCCGGGTTCCACGTGAAGGTCTCCGGCCTGCCGCCGCTGGCCGGTAGCACGGTCGATGCGGAAGAGCTTGAGCGACTGGTGCGGACGTTCGCGCTGCCGGCGATCACGGCGTTTGGGCCCGACAGGTGCATGGTCGGGACGGATCACCCGGTCTCGACGGTGCCGCACGGACTGACGCGCGCCGACTGGGTGCGCGCGGTGGCCGATGCTCTGGCCCAGGTGGCAGGCGAGCTGGCAGGGCCGAGTCGAGCCGCGGACGTCGGAGCGGTGCTGGGTACGACGGCCCAGCGCTTCTACGGGGTGTGAGCCCAGCCCGGGGATCCCGGGCGGCGACAGGATGACGACGGTGCCCGGGACCTCGGGTGCGGCGATGATGTGAGGAGAACCGATGACAGCGAACCGGACAGTGGAGAGGCTCTCCACGGTCGGCCTGGGGTTCGGCGGCGCGCCCGTCGGCAACCTCTACCGGGCGATCGACGACGCGACGGCGCACGCGGCGGTCCAGGCCGCCTGGGACGGCGGCGTGCGGTACTTCGACACGGCGCCGCACTACGGCCTCGGGCTCTCCGAGCGACGGCTGGGCGCGGTCCTGCGGGACAAGCCGCGCGATGAGTTCCTGCTGTCGACGAAGGTGGGCAGGCTCATCCGGCCGGCCTCGGCGCCGCAGGAGCAGGACGACGAGGGCTTCGCGGTGCCCGGTGATCAGATGCGGGTGCGGGACTACTCGGCGGACGGGGTCCGGCGGTCGCTCGAGGAGTCGCTCGAGCGGATGGGCCTGGACCGCTTCGACATCGTCTTCATCCACGATCCCGACGATCACTGGCAGGAGGCCGTGGAGGGTGCGGTCCCGGAGCTCGAGCGCATGCGGTCCGAGGGCATCATCGGCGCGTGGGGCGCGGGCATGAACCAGTGGGAGATGCTCCACCGGTTCGTGACGGAGACGGACATCGACGTCATCATGCTGGCCGGGCGCTACACACTGCTGGACCAGAGTGCGCGCGAGGACCTCATCCCCGCCTGCGCGCAGCGCGGTGTGGGCATCGTCGATGTGGGCGTGTACAACTCGGGGATCCTGGCGAACCCGGATCCGTCCGTGCATGCGACGTTCAACTATGCGCCCGCCGAGCAGGAGGTGCTGGAGCGCGCCCAGGCCCTGGCCGCGCTGTGCACCGAGTGGGGCACGACGCTGCCGGCCGCCGCGATCGCCTTCGTGCAGCGCGATCCCGCAATCACGAACGTGACGCTGGGGATGCGGACGCCGGAGCAGGTGGCGAGCAACCTGGCGCACGTGAGCGCGGAGTTCCCGGAGGGCTTCTGGGGCGCGGCGGTGGAGCGCGGGCTCATCACCGTCGATCCCGCGACGCTGCGGTGAGGTGACCGGGAGGTGGGGCTGAGTGAGGGGCCTGGTCCCGGTCTGGTGGGCACGGCCTCGGTCTGATGGGTCCGGCGTCGACGGGTGCGGTGACCGCGGGAGTCGGGGGTGCCACCCTTGCGGGCGGCGGCGGGCCGCCGTCCTCGGGACCTTCGGTGACGGCGGGGGTCCTCAGTCCTGATCGGGGGTGTCGCCCGCGTGGCTGACCCACTGCTCGAGGCCGGCGAGGTGCACCGTCATCGCGGCGCGCGCGGTGTCCGGGTCGCGTGACTCGAGGGCGCTCACGATCGTGCGGTGCTCCTCGATCGTCGAGGCGATCGCGCCGGTCTGGGTGAGCCCGCGCCACGTGCGCGCGCGGCGAGTGTTGACGGAGACCGCGTCGAGGATGCCGGCCAGGTAGCTGTTGCCGGCGGCGTCCGCGATCGTCCGGTGGAACTCGATGTCGTGGTCGACGAGGGAGTCGATGCTGTTCTCGTCCGTCTCGTCGATCGTGCGGCGCAGGGTCGCCAGCTGCTCGTCGGTGATCCGGGTGGCCGCGAGGTAGGCGGACTGGGCCTCGAGGATGCGGCGGACGGCCAGGATCTCCTCGATCGAGTTCGAAGCGTGGATCTCCACGACGAAGCCGATCGCCTCGCGCAGCTGCTCGCCGGTGAGCTGGGCGACGAAGGTGCCGTTGCCGCGCTTCACCTCGAGGACGTTGATGAGCTCGAGGGCCTTGACGGCCTCGCGCAGGGAGTTGCGGGACAGGCCCAGCATCGCGGACAGCTCGTTCTCCGGAGGCAGGCGCTGGCCGGGCACCAGCTCGCCGGAGGAGATGAGGTCCTTGATCCGCGTGAGTGCCGTGTCCGTCAGTGCCATGAGTGCATCTTATGGCCCTGTCCGGTGGGGACTGGCGGACAGTCCTTCCGCGACGGACGGGCTGCTGGTTCGAGGGACAGGTGCGCGCGGGTGTCCGTCGGACCAGTTACCCGTCCGTCGTGGGTAGGGTGCGGACATGGAGATCCGGATCGCGCAGATCGAGCCCGCTCATGCCGCCGCTTCACGCACCGTCATCGCACGTGCGTTCGCCGACGATCCGCTCCTCGAGTGGCTGTTCCCTCCCGCGCGGTGGGCGGTCGACGAACGGCTCGATGCGATCGCGATGTTCTACGGCCCCACCGTCGACGCATATGCGGTGGCGCAGACGGGCCACGTCGCGCTGCAGGGTGAGACTGTCGTGGGAGTCGGGCTGTGGGGCGTGCCCGGATCAGTGCCCGTCGCGGGTGCAGGCGGGCCGGCGCTGCTGCCCACCGGTGCGGGCGTCGCGCGGATACTGCTGGGGGAGAGGGCCGGGCTGCTGGGCCACGGCCTGCGCAGTGCGCGAGGTGCCGAACCTGTGCCGCGCACGCCGTATCTCCATGACCTCGCGGTCTCCGGCGGGCTGCGGGGGAGAGGGATCGGGGCGCGGCTGGTCGCGGCAGGAATCGCAGAGCACGGCGCGGACGGTGCGTGGCTCGAGTCGACGAACCCGCGCAATCGGACGCTCTACGAGCGCGCCGGGTTCCGCACCGTCCACGAGGGAGTCGTGGGGGACTCGGGAGTCACGATGGCTCGCATGGTCCTGCCCCCCGAGGTCGGGTGACCGGGTGGATCCGAACGGAGGGCCGGGTGGATCCGAACGGGATCGGTGGACAGTCCTTCCGCGACGGACGGGCTGCTGGTTCGAGGGACGGGTGCGCGCGGGTGTCCGTCGGGCCAGCAGCCCGTCCGTCGCGAGGAGGGATCAGAAGAAGCCGCTCGTGATCTCCTCGGACTCCTTCGCCAGGCCGTTGTCGCGCTTCCACTCGAGCCACAGGCGGTAGGTGTCCTCGTCGTCGGGCTCCGTCTCCATGAACCGGCCCCACTCCTCGTGGAGGCGCTCTCCGCGCTCCGTGAGCTCGTCCTGCTTCTCCTGCGCCTCGTCGCTCCACCGGTCGTGGTCCTTGAGCCACTGGACCGTGCCGTCGTGGAACGGCGTCTCCAGCGGTTCGACGACGACCTCCTCCGGATCCCACCGGGGGAGGCTGATGGTCGAATCCTTGTACTCGGGGTACGTGTCGACCATGGAGTCGATGAGGTTGTAGATGGTCGCGTCCTCGATCTCGTCATACGCGGCGATCGCGACGCTGTAGACGATCCCGTGGTCGGAGTCGCCCTCCTCCTGGGCGGGCGCCCGGTCGAAGCTGCCGACCTGAGCAGCGGGGACGACGGTCTGCAGACGGTCGACGGCCTCGGCGTCATCCGGGTCCAGATCCACCCACTGGACGCTCACCTGGGAGGCGAGCTCGAAGAACGAGCCGCCGTAGACGGCGCCGTAGATCATGTCGACCTGGCCCTGCTGGAGTGCGTCCGCCTGCTCGCCGTAGCCGATGTTGACCCACTGGACGTCGTCAGGGGTGAGCCCGCCGTAGGCCAGCAGAGCCTGGACCTTCGCGTTCGCCGACGGGTTCGCGGTGTAGTGGGGGATCCGCTTGCCACGGAGATCGGACATCTCGTCGAGGCCGTCCGCCGTCCGGGTCATGACGCCGTGCGGGGACAGGGGCACCCAGGCGACGCGGATGTCCTGCGGGCCCCAGTCCTGGTTGGCGAACTCGTTGACGCCCTCGAAACCGAAGATGTACTCGTCGCCCAGGCGGCCCACCTGCGCGGCCCCGGATCGCAGGGCGGCCAGGCGCCCCACCGAGGTGTCGGAGGTGATGATGCGCACGCGGGCG
This sequence comes from Candidatus Brevibacterium intestinigallinarum, assembly GCA_019117325.1. Classification (GTDB taxonomy): domain Bacteria; phylum Actinomycetota; class Actinomycetes; order Actinomycetales; family Brevibacteriaceae; genus Brevibacterium; species Brevibacterium intestinigallinarum. Next base: position 4,847 of record DWZY01000064.1, on the reverse strand, counting down.
CCCGTGTCGACGGAGACGCGGTCGGCGACGGCAGCGAGATCCGCGTACGACCCGGTCGACGTGCCGTAGGTGGTGAGGACGAGGGGGTCGGGCAGTCCGCCCACGACGCTGTTCGTGGCGGTGCAGCCGGAGAGGACGAGCGCCCCGGAGACGGTGGCTGCGATGGCGGCTGCCGTGCGTGCGCGGAGCGTGCGCCCGCGGCGGGTGCGTGCACTGTGGGGAGTGGCGTCCTGCGCCTGCGGGCCCGCGGGGGTGTGCAGGTCTGTGCGGACGGGGTGGTTCTGGCGGCGGGCTGCGCGGGGCACGGGGCTCCTGTCGACTGTGACGGTCAGACGTGTGCACACGATCCGACGTGTGGATGTGTGAACAGGGACATACTCTAGCCGACTGTTTGAGCTGAGAGCACCAATGGACCCCTACTGGTGGCGGAGCGGTATCAATCGTGTTGTGGTCGTGGTGGGAGTCCGGGCGTGGTGGTCGCTCAGCGTGGTGCGGGGTTGATGTTCCGCAGCCAGACCTCGGTGGCTGATACGTGTGCGTGCATCGCAGCCCAGGCGGCCATCGCATTGCGCGATCGGATGGCCCGCACGATGGCGGCGTGGCCGAGGTCGACCTCGATCCGCGCGTCGTCGTGGTCGATGAGGTCGTAGTGGCGGGCGCGGGAGCGTATGACTGACGCAATCGTGGACGCCGATTCGTTGCCGGCGAGATCGCAGATGAGGGCATGCAGCTCCTCGTCGAGCTGCTGCCGCGTGTCGATGTCCTGCGCCGCGCTCATCTGCTCGATCAGGCCCTCGAGCTGCGCGATGTCCTCGTCCGATGCTCGTGCGGCGGCACTGGCTGCGGCTTCCGCCTCCACTGCGCGTCGCACACCCAGCAGTTCGAGCAGTCCCTCCAGCGGGACAACATCGACCGTGAATGCCAGGCCCTTGAGGAGTTCGGCCGGTTTGAGGCTCGAGACGTACGTGCCGGATCCGTGGCGTGCTTCGAGCAGTCCGTAGCCCTGCAGCTCGCGCAGCGACTCCCGCAGTGCGCCGCGCGAGACGCCGAGCTTCTCACAGAGTTCCGGCTCCGGGGGCAGGCGCTGTCCCGGAGAGAGCCTGCCGAGGGAGATCTCGGTGCGGAAGTAGTCGATCACGGAGGTGCTGGGAGCCACGGCCACAGGGTATCCCGACGGATACGAATGGCTTGACTGGTCGATCAAGTCATCGGATGACTTTGCAGATCGAGTGATGAGAGCCGCGCGTTGACGGGGGTGATTGCGTGATATACCTTACAGACGTCCGATGACTCGATGATTGCGGGGCGGTGCCGCGCCGTACGCATCCGAGTCCCACCGCATCCGCCCCGTGCGGCAGTCAGAGGAGACGCATGAACCACGACACGGCCCCGCCCGCCCACCAGCAGGCTCTCGATGCAGTGCGCGTGCAGGACTGGAAGGAGCTGGACTCGCGGCCACTTCCCCGGTGGTACGGCGATGCCAAGTTCGGAATCTTCGTGCACTGGGGCGTCTTCTCCGTGCCGGCCTGGAGGACACTCAACGACGAGCAGTTCGGCTCGTATGCGGAGTGGTACTACGCAAGCGTCTACGGGCCGTACCGCAACGCCGACCCGGACTTCCACGCGACGATGTTCCCGGACCGCGACTACCGCGACCTGGTCTCCGACTTCCGCGCGGAGCTCTTCGACCCGGAGGCGTGGGCCAGCCTCTTCCGGCGCGCCGGAGCGCGCTACGTCGTCCTCACGTCGAAGCACCATGACGGTTACTGCCTCTGGCCCACGGAGAACTCGCACAAGCGTGGGTGGCATGCGGGGGAGGCCGGGCCTCGGCGCGACCTCCTGGGCGAGCTCACGAACGCGGTGCGTGACGAGGGGCTGCGGATGGGGCTGTATTACTCGATCCCCGAGTGGGAGACGCATCGCTCACACCGGGTCGACGGCGGGTACTTCATTCCGGAGGCCGATGCGCAGAGGTACGGCATGAGCGAAGAGGCCTACCCGCGCGAGATCCTCCACCAGCAGTGGGTCGAGCTCAACGAGACGTATGCGCCGGCCGTCATCTACACGGACGGCGGGGAGTGGGACTTCAGTGAGGAGTACACGGACACGCGGCGCATGCTCTCGTGGCTCTACACGGACGCACCGAACGCTGACGAGGTTGTCGTGAATGACCGCATCCACGTGGGCATGCCCGGCGCGCACGGCGACATCTACAGCACGGAGTACCACGACCTCGACGGGTTCGGCACGGTCCACCCGTGGGAGGAGAGCCGCGGGATCGGCGGATCGTACGGCTTCAACCGGGCGGAATCCGTCGAGGACTACGCGAGTGCGAACGAGCTCGTCACCCTGCTGGCCCAGACCGTTGCCGGAGGCGGGAACCTGCTGCTGAATGTCGGCCCGACGGCGGATGGGCGGATCCCCGCCGTGCAGCAGGAGCGACTGCTGCAGATCGGGGCGTGGCTCGACGTCAACGGCGAGGCCATCTACGAGACCGCACCGGCGGCGGATGTCCGCACGGCCTCGGCGCAGGTCTTCGCGACCTCGAAGCCCGGTGCCCGGTACCTCATCGTGACAGGGTCTCCCCACGAGGACGTGGCCGTGAGCATGACGAGCACCGGCCTCGGCGAGGGTTCGACTGCGGCAGGGCGGGTGCGCGGCTGGGACCTCCTCGGGGCGGAGAGGGACGTCGCCGAGGATCTGCTCGATGTGCGCATCGAGGGAGATGAGGTGGCCGTGCGCCTGCGTCCGGCTGCGCTGTGGACCTCATCCTCGGATGACGCGCTGCCGTTGGTGATTCGACTGCAGGTCGATGAGGACGGGGCCACGGGCGGGACCTCCCCCGCGCAGACCCCGGTCGAGGAGGAGCGATGAAGAAGACGTCCGCTGAAACGCCCCGGGTGACGGCTGGCGACCAGAAGAGCGACGCGAGGATGCGTGCAGTGCGGGAGCCGGGCCTGGCGCTGGCCCTCTCCCCGCTGGTGGTCATGTTCGTCGTGATCGTGGGTGGTGTCGTCTGGCTGGACATCCGCGTCGAGGTGCTGCTGCTGATCTGCGCGGCGTACACGACGGTCGTCGCGATGGCGCTGGGTCACCGCTGGCAGGAGATCCAGGACCAGTGGGTCGCGGAGTTCTCGAAGGCGTTCCCCGCGATTCTCATCGTCCTGTGCGTGGGCATCGTCATCGGGACCTGGGTGGCCAGCGGCACGATCCCCCTGCTGGTGTACCTGGGCATCAAGGCCATCAGTCCGTCGTTCATCATCGTCACCGCGTTCCTCGTGACCGTCATCCTCTCTGTGAGCACCGGAACATCCTGGGGATCCGTGGGTACGGTGGGCGCGGCCCTCATGGGAGTCGCGGTGGCCATGGGCGCACCGCTGCCAGCTGTCGCAGGCGCGATCGTGTCCGGGGCGTACTTCGGGGACAAGCTCTCGCCGCTGTCGGACAGCACGAATCTGTCTGCGGTGGCCGCCGGCGTGAATCTCTACAAGCACATCGTCCATCTCCTGTGGACGACGGGACCGGGGTTCTTGGTCTGCGTCATCGTGTACACGATCGCCGGGTTCAGCTTCAGCTCGAGCTCGCCGGGCGTGGATGCGGACATGGATGTCTTCCTCGACCAGCTGACGCTTCTGTTCCGCCTCGACATGCCCTTCGCGCTGCTCCTGCTGGTGCCCGTGGCCGTCATCGTGGTCGGGTCGGTCATGCGGATGCCGACGGTGCCCGTCATGCTCGTGTCTGCCGCGACCGCGGGTCTGCTGGCGATCCTGGGACAGGGTTTCACCGTGCGGGACACGGCGCTGGCCTCCATGTCCGGCTTCACGATGGACATGTTCAGCACCGGGGGTGGGGCGCGGATGAACCCCGGTGATGCGGTCGAGGCGATTCCCAACCTGCTGGAGCGCGGGGGGATGGAGTCGATGACGACGATCGTGCTGGTCGTGGTGTGTGCGTTCGGGTTCGTCGCCGCACTGAGCGTGTCCGGCGCGCTGGACGTCGTCATGGGCGGCCTCATGAGCAAGGTCCGCACGAACGGCCAGCTCATCCTCGTGACGACGGTGGGCGGCGTCATCCTCATCGGCGCGACCGGGACCTCCACCGTCTCGTTCCTGATCCTGGGCGGGCTGCTGCGCGCCGAGTACATCAAGAGGCGACTGGAGGCGCGGAACCTGGGCCGGACGATGGAAGACGCGGTGACGGTCGTCGAGCCGATCATCCCGTGGACCCTGGCGGGCGTCTACATGGCATCCGCGCTGGGTGTCCCCACCCTCGAGTACGCACCGTGGGCCATCCTCTGCTATTCCGGCGTCTTCTTCGCGCTGCTGTGGGGCTTCACCGGGATCGGCGTCTCGAAGATCACTCCGAAGAGCGACGACTGGGAGGACTACCAGCGGGCGATGGGACAGGTGGATGGCGTGGTCGACGCGGCTGAGAGCGAGGCCGGAGTCGGAGCTGATGGGCCGTCCGCGGTTGGCGATCCTGAGGGCGGGGCCGGAGCGGGGGCCACGCCGCGGGAGTGAGCAGGCTGCGTCGTGCGCTCGCGCTGAATTCGCGAGGGACGGGCCGCTGGTTCGGGAGACGGGTTCGCGCCCGTGTCCCTCGAACCAGCGGCCCGTCCCTCGCGTTCGTTGTGAAGGTGTGCAGCCTCATCCGTGCATCCGGTCCGCCGCGTGAACGAGTCGGCGGATCGCGCGGAACGTGTCCGGAGAGAACAGGTCGGCCCATGTGAGCTGATAGACGCGGTATCCCATGTTCCGCAGACGGTAGTCGCGCTGCCGTTCCTGGCGAGCCCGGCGGCTGCCCACCTCGCCGTCGACGTACTTGATCTCTCCGTTGACCTCGAGGAT
>DWZY01000063.1 GCA_019117325.1 Candidatus Brevibacterium intestinigallinarum | reverse complement strand
CAGGTAGAGCGGCAGCAGGGACCGGAGGCTGCGGTCATCCGCATACCGATCGATCCCGTGGCTGTCTGGCACGGGCCACGACGAGTCGGTGCCGGACTGAGCAGTGCCGGTCTCAGCGGGGGCGGCGGATTCTGCGCGGACGGCAGTCATCGGGTTCTCCTTCGAACAGGTGCGAGGGTGTGGCGTCCCCTTCACGATACGAACGCAGGCGATAACCGTCCAAGAGTTCTATATTGACCCGTGATCACTGTTGGTTATGACTGAGGGTGTGGTAGTCCTGTCCCATGCGAGACATCGACCTGCGGCGCCTGCGCTACTTCACGGTGCTGGCCGAAACCCTCCACTTCGGCCGAGCGGCAGAGCTGCTCCACATCTCCCAGCCCGGCCTCAGCGCAGAGATCCGACGGCTCGAGACCCAGCTGGGCGTCACTCTCTTCACCCGCAGCCCGCGCACCGCGCTCACTCCGGCCGGCGAGACCCTGCTGACCGAGGCCGAGGCCGTCCTCGCCGGTGCGGATCGGTTCGCCTCCGTCGCCGGAGCCCTGTCCTCCGGCCAGGCCGGCGTCGTCTCGATCGGATCGACGGCCTCGGTCCTGGAGGACGGCCTCCTCGAGGCCGTCGCGACGCTCGCTCAGGAGGCACCCGACCTGTGCGTCCTGCTCGAGGAGATGTCGTCCGCGGAGTCCACGGCCGCCCTGAGGACGGGTGGCATCGACCTGGCCTGCGGGAACGCGGCCGCAGACGGCCCCGACGTCACCTCGACCCGGCTCTCCAGCACGCCCTTCGTCCTCGTGCGCCCCGCCGCGCCGTCCGCCGCCTGCCCGCTCCCCCGCGCATCGCTCACTCTGAGCGACTGCGCGGACCTGCCGTTCTCCGTCTTCCGCCGGTCGGCCTCGCCCCGCTTCCACGACACCGTCCGCGCACTGTGCGCCGAGGCCGGTTTCGAGCCCCGCTTCACGCACCGGTCGCGGACCTGGCGGTCCGCGCTCGACGCCGTCGCTGCCGGCCTCTGCGTGTCGGTCGCGCCGGAGCCGATCGCCCGCGCGCATGCGGCACGGGAGTCGAACCTCATCATCGCGGAGGTCGTCGCATCGGAGCACCGAGCCGAATCGTGGATCAGCCGACGCGCGGACGGCCCGTCCGTCCTCATCGACCGCGTCGAGGCCGCGATCACCTCAGGCATCCGCGACGTCGCGCGCCTCTGACTCTCCTCGCTGCCGAGGACCGACCGGCGACGGACCTCGTCTCGCCACCATCGAGGACGTCTCACACACCAGCCTGGGCGAGGTTGGTGTCGCGATCCTCCTCACCCGCGAGCGCGCGGACGTGGATGACGGGTGGCGTGCCGTCTCGCAGGTGTCCTTCACCGCGGAGCTGTCCGCCCTGCGCGCGCGTCCGCTGCGCCCCGGCGAAGTGGTCAGGGCCGTCTGATCCTCGCAGCCGGCTGGTCCTCACGATCAGCAGAGTCTCAGTCGCAGATCCCGTCGATCGAGCACGAGGAGCCCTGCGCCCCGTCGAACAGGTCATCGAGCGACAGCAGCCCCGGCTTCTGCTCCGCGGACTCCCCCGATGTCGCATCAGACTCGACCGACGTCGCCTCAGAATTCTCGGCGCTGGACTTCTCAGCCTCGGCTCGCACAGCCTCAGCCCCCTCAGCCTCAGGCTCCCGATCCTCCCGCTGCGGACCCGCCGCTGTCACCTCTGCACTCATGACTCCTCCTGCGCGTCGGCCAGCTGCCGCAGCGCTCGCCGGTACGTGTCGACGTCCATCGCGCCGGGCGCGGCCATCCGCTCGTCGAACACCATGAATGGCACGCCCTGGGCCCCCATCTGCCGGGCCTGCTGGATATCCGCGGCGACCGCGGCCTCGGCGGCGGTGTCCTCACCGGACGCGGCGGCGCGCACCGCATCCACCGGGGCACCCGCGGCGACGGCCCTGGCCACGACGGCCTCCATGTCGAACGGGTCCAGCGTGCCGGCGAAGTAACCGCCCTGGACATCCGAGAACAGCGTCGCCGCCGCCTCCGTGCCCGCGTGCGACTGCACCGCCTTGACGATGCGGTGGAGCGCCCGGGTGTTCGCCATGGGGCGCTCGGGGACGTACGGGCGGTCGATCTCCGCCGCCATCTCACCGATCCGCTGCTCCATCGCCAGCACCTGATCGCGCGGCATCCCCTTGGCCGTCGCCAGGTGGTCGATATTGCTGGGCGCTTCCGCGTGCGCGTGCGGCGCGCTGGGGTCCAGCTCGAACGCGTGCACCGTCAGATCGACGTCGACCCCCTCGGCCGCGATCGCCTCGTCCAGCCGGGCCTGTCCCACGTAGCACCACGGGCAGACGAGGTCCGTCCACACGTCGATGCGGACCGTCCGCGTGCCGGTCCCCTGCTGATCCGTCGCCTGCGTCATGCTGCTCCCTCACTCGTTCTGCACTCACCCCGCACAACACCACCACTCACACCCGCATTCCGCGCACCATTTCTGCTCACTCTGCGCAGGTTCGGCTTCCATTCCTGGCAGATCCGCGCTTATAGTGGGCGGAATCTGTGTGCTCGCTGAGTGCGCAGACCCCATCGGCATCCACCCACGGGCACTCATCCCCTCGCACCCACCAAGGAGTCCACATGGACGTGCAGCTGCTTCTCGCACTGCTCCTGGGCATCACGACGATCGTCGTCCTCGTGCTCGCCACGCGGCTCGACGCCTTCGTCGCCCTGCTCATCGCGGGCGTCGTCACCGGCATCGTCGCCGGATCCGGCTTCGTCGAGACCATCGGCTGGATCACCAGCGGATTCGGCAGCACGCTGGCCAGCGTCGGCATCGTCATCGGCCTGGGCGTCTTCATCGGCAAGATCCTCGAGGTCTCCGGCGCCGCAGACGCACTGGCCCGCGCCTTCCTCAAGATGTTCGGCAAGGGCCGCGAGCCGTGGGCGATGGCGTCCGTGGGCTCGCTCGTCTCCATCCCCGTCTTCTGCGACTCCGGCTACGTCATCATGAACCCGCTGGCCCGGTCGATCGCGCGCGTCAAGAAGGGCGCCTACGTGACCCTGGCCCTGGCGCTGGGTTGCGGCATGACGCTCACCCACCACATGGTCCCG
>DWZY01000004.1 GCA_019117325.1 Candidatus Brevibacterium intestinigallinarum | reverse complement strand
GGCTTCCACATCTGCACGACGTGGAAGCCGCCCTCCAGGCCGGGCAGCCCGTCGTCGTAGCGGTAGCGGAAGACGGTGGGGCCCTCGCGCAGCTCGCGCTCGACCGCGTCGACGGTCTTGAGGAACCGCTCATCGTCCGCCGGGAGCATGCCGGACAGGCCCACGAAGAGGCTCGCGGCGTCCAGGTCGTCATCGTCGTAGGCGACCGTGTACGACTGCACCCGCTCGCTCCAGCCTCGCTCGATGACCTCCTCCGCGATCTCCTCGCGCAGCCCGCGCCACGCACCGGGCAGATCACGACCCGCGCGGTCCGCAACATCGATCGCGCGGTCCAGGGTCACCCAGCACATGACCTTCGTGTACACGTTGTGTTTGGGCGGGCGGCGGGCCTCCCAGATGCCGTGGTCCTCCTCGTGCCAGCGGGCCTCGACCGCGCGGGCCATCGCGATGAGCAGCTCCCGCTCGTCGTCCGCGAGGCTGCCCCGCGCGATCGCGATGTCCCGCAGCAGCTCCGCGACCGGGCCGAACACGTCCAGCTGCACCTGGTGCTCGGCCGCGTTGCCCACCCGCACGGGCCGGGAGCCGGCGTAGCCGGGCAGGTGCTCGAGCACGGCCTCGGAGGTGAGGGCGGACCCGTCCACCGCGTACAGGGGGTGCAGGAACTCCGGCCCCGGCGCCTCGGCGAGGATCCCGCGCAGCCACTGGACGAAGCCCTCCGCCTCCGCCGTCGAGCCCACCTCCAGCAGCGCGCGCACCGTCATCGAGCCGTCGCGCAGCCACGTGTACCGGTAGTCCCAGTTGCGGACGCCGCCGATCCCCTCCGGCAGCGAGGTCGTGGGCGCGGCCAGCACACCGCCCGTGGGCGAGTGGCACAGCGCGCGTAGGGTGAGGGCGGACCGGACGGTCCCCTCGCGGAAGTGCGCGGGCAGCACGAGCGAGCGCGCCCAGTTCTCCCAGAATCCCTCCGCCAGCGCCCGCACGGTGTCCTCGTGGCCGGCCAGGACGGAGTCGAGGAGGTCCGAGGTCCCGCCGCACACGAACGCGAGCACGACCCGGCCGTCCGGCTGGTCCGCGGGCGTCACCCGGGCGACGGCGGTCTGCGATCCGCCCTCCTCGACGACCTCGAAGTCGACCCCGGGCGCGTGGAGGGACATGGGCTCACTGGTGCCCACGACGCGGACGACGCCGTGACCCGCCTCGAGCGCCGTGGGCGCGGCCCCGTAGTCCAGCCGCGGCGCGAAGCGGATCTCCGCCGGCGCAGTGCCGGTGAGGACGCGCACCAGGACGGTGTCCTGGCTGGATTCCGGCACCGGGGCCAGGTAGTCCGCGACCTCGAGGCCCGCCCACCGGGTCTCCACCGTCATCGAATCGCCGCGGTACCGCTGCGTGAGCGGGCGGGTGCGCGCGGCCTCCGCCCGGCCTCCGCCGTCCGCGGGCACCGGGCCCACGGAGAAGTACCCCGCCGCCGAGGTCCCCAGGACTTCGGAGAACATGCTCGCCGAGTGCGGCAGCGGGTGGGGCATCCAGCAGATGCGCGCGTCCGGGTCGACGAGGGCCGTCGAGTGGCCGTTGCCCAGCAGGCTGTGCCGCTCGATCGGGACGGACGACCGGCCGAAGAGCCAGGACCTGCGCAGCTCGAAGAGCGCGGCGAGCACCGTGCCGACAGTGTGCGGGTCTGCGAGGCGCGCGGACGCGGACGTGTCCCCGTCCTCGCCCACGCGCAGGCCCAGGTCACCGTCGCGCAGGGTGGCGATCGCGGCCTCGTCGGAGACGTCGTCGCCGATGTAGAGGACCGCCGAGGCCCCCAGCCGCTCGCGCAGGGCGGTGAGGGCGTGGCCCTTGGAGCCGGGGATGACGGTGAGGTCGAAGACGTCGCGACCCTCGACCGGCTCGATCCCCAGGCGCGCAGACGTGTCCCGCACCCAGGCGGACACCGCCTCGCGCTGGTCCGCAGGTCGGCCGCGCAGGTGGACGGCGGCACCCAGCGGCTTGAGCTCGATGACGACGTCCGGGTTCGCGCGGCGCAGCTCCAGGAGCTGCGCGCGCAGCTCAGTGAGGCGCCGATCCGCGTCCGGGTCGATGTCGTCGAAGTCGTCGATGCCGAACTCGCCGCCGTGCGAGCCCACGAGGTGCACCTCGCGGGGCAGGCGGGACATCGCGGCGAGGTCGCGCAGGGAGCGGCCGGAGATGACCGCGGAGTCCGTGGACGGCAGGGCCGCGAGCGCCCGCATCGCGTCGACGTTGGCGTCGAGCGGGAACGCGCGGGTGGGGCGGTCGACGAGGTGGGCGATCGTCCCGTCGTAGTCGGTCGCGACCAGCAGCTGCGGGGTGCGGGCGAGCGCCACGAGGCGCGCGTACAGCTCGTCACCCAGGGCGCGGGCGACGGCTGCCAGATCGATCATGGGCCCGGCGGGCAGGGCCGTCGAGGCCAGGAGGCCGTCTCCCGTGGGTCGAGGGGCGAGGTGCTCCGTGTCGATGCTGATGACCGGGGCACTGCCTGCCGTGCGGGAGCCTGCGTCCTGGCCCGTGGTCACGGCCTGTCACCCCCGGCACCGTCGGACGACGCGGAGGCCGAGTCAGGGGTGCCGCTGGCCTTGCCATCCCAGGCGTCGGGTGACCCCGAGGACAGAGTCTCTGCGGCCTCGGCGTCCTGGGTGTCAGCGACCTCGGCGTCTGCTGCGCGCGTCCGTGCCCGGTCGGACCGGCGGGCCGTGCCGCCGACGATCGAGAAGACTCCGGCGATGAGGGCGGCGGCGCCGGTGAAGCCCAGGACGCTCAGGGCGTTCATGTCCGTGCCGGCGAAGAGGATGACGCCCAGGAGGACGTGGATGCCGCCGATGATGAGGAAGTCGGAGCTCATGCCCTCGTCACGGTGACCGCGCCAGATCCACAGCTCGAGGATCCCGTGGAGGACCGCCCACACGGCGATCGCCGCGCGCAGCTGGCCGGGGGTGTCCGCGACGAGGAGGAAGAGGACGCCGGGGATGGCGACGACGGCCTGGCCCAGCAGCGGCATCCGCATGTCTGTGCGCGTCCGCAGCCCCTGCACCAGCACCAGGATGCCCTGGAGCAGGAGGTAGGCCAGCAGCAGCACGTCGGCGATGTCGACCCGGATGTTGAGGTTGGCGGGCGACCCGATCTGCTCCCGGGGCCAGAACACCGTGGCGAGGCCGAAGACGACGGCGAGCCCGCCGCGGATCACCATCCAGGTGCCGAGCGGGCGCAGGAGCGTGGAATCAGAGTGCGAGGTCACTGGGCCCAGTCTAGTCAGCCGGGTCTGCGAACGGGCTGAGGCCTCGGATTCGTCGCTCGGGACGCGCGTCGGCACGTGGATTCCCGCTGTCGCGCGCTTCCTGGTGTCAGTCGTCTTCCCGCGTTCACCTGAGCGCCACCGCCCCGGCACACCGGACTCGTAGTGTGCCGTCATGCCAGCCCCGCCCGGGTCAACGACCTCCGCACCCGCTGTCGCCCACCGCGAGATGCCCGTGGGCCGCACCGCACTGTGGTGGTGCCTGGGCCTGGGTCTGGGCATGGTCATGGGAGAGCTGATCCATCTGCTGAGGCACGGCCAGATCATGCTGCCGACCGCAGCCGCCGGCTCGCCCCTCCTCACACACGTGCTCACGCTGTGGCCGTGGGGTCTGGCGACGGCCGCGGGAGCGCTGCTGCTGGTGGGGATGCGCCCCGTCACCCGGATCGAGGTCGACCGCAAGACTGCCGCGCACCTGTGCCGCACCGGCACGTCCGTGATCGCGAAGGTGCTGCGGGCC
>DWZY01000062.1 GCA_019117325.1 Candidatus Brevibacterium intestinigallinarum | reverse complement strand
GTCGTCGCGACGCGGAGCACGCGGTCGTATCCGCGCATCGTGAGGGCCCCGGTCTCCAGCCCGCGGTCCAGCAGCCGGGTCTCGTGAGCGGCGAAGCGGAAGTGTCCCCGCAGCCAGCCGCCGGGCGTCTGCCCGTTCGTCTCCCAGCTCACTCCCGCATACCGCTCCGCCTGGATCCGGCGGGCCTCGATCACCCGGGTGCGCACCTGCTCGGACGACTCCCGCTGCGCCCGGGCATGCACGTCCGCTGGCGTGACCGGCAGCATGTCCAGCCGCAGGTCGATGCGGTCGAGGAGCGGACCGGACAGGCGACTGCGGTAGCGCCGCCGATCGTGCGGGGTGCACGTGCAGCCGCTGCGCCCTGCCCCACCGGCACCGCACGGGCAGGGGTTGGCCGCCATGACGAGCTGGAAGCGGCTGGGCAGGTCGACGGACCCCCAGCTGCGGGACACCCGGCACCAGCCGGACTCCAGGGGTTCGCGCAGCGCCTCCAGCACATCCCGTGAGAACTCCGGAGCCTCGTCCATGAAGAGGACGCCGTGGTGCGCGCGGGACAGCACCCCCACGCTGTTGGGACGAGAGCTGCCCAGCATCGCCGCGGTCGTGGTCCGATGGTGCGGTGTCTCGTACGGGGGCAGCGGCGGCACGTCATGGGCGGAGAAGGTGCCGGCCAGCGAGGCCAGCGCCAGGACCTCGACGGCGGCCTGCTCCCCCAGCGGCGGCAGGATGCCGGGGAGGCAGCCGGCCAGCAGGGTCTTCCCCGCGCCGGGCGCACCGGTCATGAGCAGGTGGTGGCCGCCTGCAGCTGCGATCTCCAGAGCGAACCGTGCATCGTCCTGCCCCTGGACGACGGCCAGATCGTGCACCTGGGGGCGCTGCCCGTGGCTGGCCGCACGGTCCTCGACGACCTGCGCCGGCGGAGCATCCATCGTCGCGCCGAAGCGCACGGCGCATTGGGCGACGCTGGCGACGGGCAGGACCTCAGCGCCCGGCACCAGGCGGGCCTCGGCTGCACACCCGGCCGGGACGACGAAGTGCGTGAAGCCCGCGCGCAGGCCGGACACCATGGTGGGCAGGACACCCGGCACGGGCACGATGCGGCCGTCCAGCCCCAGTTCCCCGCAGAACACGGTCCCCGCCGTCCTGGCCGGGTCGATGACGCCCTCGGCACCCAGGATCGCCATCGCGATCGCCAGGTCGAAGCCGCTGCCCACCTTCCGCACGCTGCCCGGAGCCAGAGACACGGTGTATCGCATCGCCTTGAGGCGCACGCCCAGATTGCTGAGCGCCGCACGGATCCGCTTCCGTGACTCGTTGACGGAGGCATCCGGCAGGCCCACGACCTCGATGCCGGGGATCCCGGGGTTGACGCTCGCCTCGACCGCCACGGTCGTGCCGTCCAGGCCGGACAGCGCGATCGCCTGGGCCCGGCCCAGCTCGACGGGCCGGAGCTGGGCCGTCGTCCCGGAGCTCATTCCAGCCCCTCGAGGTGTGTGAGCTCCGGCGTCTGTCCCGCCCACACGAGGCCGATGACATCGATGCGGAACGACGGGATGAAGTGCGGCTGCTCCGACAGCCACGCACCGGCGGTTCGGCGCATGCGCGCGGCCTTCCGCGCGCCGATCGATTCCAGCGGGTGCCCGGCCGACGTCGACGAGCGGGTCCGCACCTCGACGAAGACGACGGTGCCGGTGCCCGGTGTCGTCGCGATGATGTCGATCTCTCCGTGCACGCACCGCCAGTTGCGCTGGAGGATGGTCCAGCCCAGTCCGGTCAGGTGGTCTGCCGCGAAGTCCTCGCCCCGTCTGCCCAAGGTCTGTCGTCTCATGGGTCCACGACAGCGGATCGTCATCGGAGGCGGACGCGCGGCCCCAGGCCTGTGGACGGAGCGGCCGTGGTGCACAGGCGACTGTGCCGGTCGACATCCGTCAGGGACCGCGGGCTGTGACGCGGCGCAGTCAGCTCACTCCCGGACTCCCCGTGGACCGGGCAGCAGGGCTGCGGCGGGTCAGCGGCGCAGCGAGGTGGGCGGCTCCAGGTCGGACTTCGCGATCTCCTCCACGTTCACGTCCTTGAACGTGAGGACGTGGACGTGCTTGACGAAGCGGGCGGAGCGGAAGGTGTCCCAGACCCAGGCGTCCTTGAGCGTCAGCTCGAAGTAGATGTCCGTCCCCGCCTCGTGGGCCTTGAGATCGACCGAGTTCGCCAGGTAGAACCGCCGGTCCGTCTCCACAACGTAGGAGAAGAGTCCCACGACGTCCCGGAACTCCCGGTACAGCTGGAGCTCCTGCTCCGCCTCGTAGTTCTCCAGGTCCTCTGTGCTCATGCCCGCCATCCTAACCACGTCCGGGAGGCGCGGCGCTCGCGCCGGGCGGCCGACTCACAGGGACCAGGACCGCCGGTGGTGGTCCGTGATGCCCAGCGTCCGGATCGCCTCCCGGTGCGCGGCGGAGCCGTAGCCCGCGTTCGACGCCCACCCGTACCCCGGTGCGAGCCCATCGAGCTCCTGCATGTGCGCATCCCTCTGCACCTTGGCGAGCACGCTGGCCGCCGCGATCGTCGCCACACTCGCATCGCCCTTGACGATCGTCGTGACGGGCGGGACGTCGACGTCCACGGCCTCCCCGAACACGACCATCGCATCGAGCGTCAGAGGTGCGGAGAGCCAGTCGTGACTGCCGTCCAGCAGAACGTGATCGACCGCGCCGTGGTGTGCCAGGGCCGCGAGTGCGCGGCGACCGGCCAGAGCCAGGGCCAGGGAGATGCCGACCGCGTCGATCTCCTGGGGACTCGCGTACGCCACCGCGTGCTGCGGCCGCCACGCGGCGACCGTCTCGGCGAGTGCCCCGCGGCGACGCAGCGGCACCTGCTTGGAATCGCGCAGTCCGGCCGGCACCTCGTCCGCATCCCGGGCCACGGCCTCGGCCAGGGCCTGCGCATCGACGCGCACGGCGCCCACGCCCACGGGACCCGCGAGCGCACCCCGGCCCACCTCATCCATGCCGACGAGGTACCGGATGCCGTCGCGAGCAGCCCAGGCGGCCTCGGTCGCGTGGGTCGTGATGTCCTGGACCGCCACTCAGCCCGCCGGCGAGTCCGGGATCGCGTCGAACGCCGGCTCCGACGTGCCCATCCAGCGCAGCCGATCCATCGGCCAGTTGATGACGAACACCTCGCCCACGACACCGCTGTCCGGGACGTAGGCACCGCCGGAGGAGTCCGTGTTGTAGCGCGAGTCCAGCGAGTTGCTCCGGTTGTCGCCCATGACCCAGTAGTGATCCTCCGGCACCGTGACGGAGAACGGCACCTCTGACGGCACGACGTCCGGGTGCAGGTAGGACGCCTCGTTGACGGGCTGCCCGTTGACGAGGATGCGTCCCTCGTCGTCGCAGCACTCGACGGTGTCCCCGCCCACGCCGATGACGCGCTTGATGAGCTGCGTGCCCGCGTCGGCCGGCTGCAGGCCCAGGAACACGAGGACGGGATTGGGCTTGTACTGCTCGCTGATGCCCGGTGCCAGCCAGCCGCCGGGATCGTCGAAGACGATGACGTCGCCGCGCTGGATGTCGTTGAAGAACAGCTGGTTGACCATGACGCGGTCGCCCACCTGGAGGGTCTGCTCCATCGACGCGGACGGGATGTGGAAGCTGCGGATGACGAATGTCTTGAGCGTCCACGACACGAGGAGGGCGATGAGGATGATGATCGCGAACTCACGGATCATGCTCCACAGGGACTTCTTCCGACCCTGCATATCCTGTTCTGCGCTCACGATCGCCCAGTCTAGCCGTGTCCCGACCGGTCAGGGGCCGTCTGCGCCCAGCACGGTGCCGATGAGTCGCTGCTCACGGATCATCCCGCCCCCGGGGCGGCCCAGCAGGTCCCGCGAATCGGTCGAGTCGTACCGGTTGTCCCCCAGCACGAACACCCGGTCCGGGGGCACTTCGACGGCGAAGTCCGCGCCCGAGGCCGGACGATCCTGGTCGTTCAGGTACGGCTCCTCGAGGGGCTCGCCGTTGAGCAGCAGCCGTCCCTCGTCATCGCAGCACTGGATCGTGTCGCCGCCCACGCCGATGACGCGCTTGACGTAGTACACGTCGCGGGGGCCGATGCCGAACCAGGCGCCCACCTGGGCGATCGCGTCCGGCGGGAGGCCGCCCACGAATGATCCGCGTCCGTCGAGGACGACGACGTCGCCGCGCTCGACCGTGCCCAGCAGCGCGGGAGCCCGCAGCGCGACGATGCGGTCGCCGGGTGTGAGCCCGGGCGCCATGGAGGCGGTCGGGACGGTGAAGGACTGGACGCCCAGGCCGCGGATCAGGCCGGCCAGGACGAGGGCGGCGACGACGAGGACGGCGCCGGCGCGCAGCCACCGGCGCCAGGCGCCTGCCGGGCGAGACGCGTCCGGAGACGCCTGAGGGCGCGACCCGGTGGACCGGATCGCGCCCTCAGCGCTGTCGTCGTGCACTGCCCAGCAGCGCGCGGATCAGCGGCGCTCGCGGATGCGAGCAGCCTTGCCGCGCAGCTTGCGCAGGTAGTAGAGCTTGGCGCGGCGGACGTCACCGCGGACGTTCACCTCGATCTTCTCGATGATGGGCGAGTGCACCGGGAAGGTGCGCTCCACGCCCACACCGAAGCTGATCTTGCGGACCGTGAAGGTCTCGCGGACTCCGCTGCCCTGGCGGCGGATGACGACGCCCTTGAAGACCTGGATACGAGAGCGGCTGCCCTCGATGACGCGGACGTCGACGGACACGGTGTCGCCTGCACGGAACTCCGGCAGGTCGGTCTTCATCGACTTCTGGTCGACGAAATCGAGCTTCTGCATGGTGTCTCTCCTGATCATTCGCCTCGGGACGCGTGATCGCTGTTCTGCCTCACAGCAGTGCTGCGAGGATGATGGATTCGTCCGTCCGACGCGGCCCACCAGTGGTGAGCCCGTCGCGGGCGCCGTCTCCCCCGAGGCAGAGCGGCCGCAACGAACGCAAGCGCCTATTCTGCCAGATCAGGCCCGGTCGCTTCAACGCGGCCGTCTGTCTCCCGGGTCACGTCCTCCCGGACCTCCGCCAGCACCGTGCGGTCGCGGGCGTCGAGGGACTCCGGCGGCAGTGCCGCCAGCAGGTCGGGACGCGTGCGCGCGGTGCGCCGCAGCCGCTCGTCGCGCCGCCAGCGGGCCACCTTCCCGTGATCGCCGGACAGGAGGATCGCGGGCACCTCGTGCCCCCGCCACTCGGCCGGCTTCGTGTAGACCGGGTACTCGAGCAGTCCGTCCTCGTGGCTCTCCTCGTCCAGCGATTCCGGATTGCCGATGACCCCCGGCAGCAGGCGGGCGATCGCCTCGACCATGACGAGGACCGCGACCTCACCGCCATTGAGGACGTAGTCGCCGATGCTGACCGGGCGGACCTCCATCCGCTGGGCCGCCCAGTCGCTCACGCGCTGGTCGATGCCCTCGTAGCGCCCGCACGCGAAGATCAGGTGCTGCCGTCCCGCCAGCTCGCGGGCGGTCTCCTGGGTGAAGACCTCACCGGCCGGGCTGGGAACGATGAGGACGGGCGCCGCCCCGTCTCCCGGTGCCTGCGCCGCAGGCGGCACGTCCGCCGAGGCCGCACCGGCACCCAGCATCGCGTCCAGTGCCTCGCCCCACGGCTCGGGCTTCATGACCATGCCGGCGCCGCCGCCGTACGGGGTGTCGTCGACCGTCCGGTGACGGTCGTGCGTCCAGTCGCGCAGGTCGTGGACCGTCAGGTCCAGCAGGCCCTTCTCCCGCGCACGCCCGATGAGGCTGAGGTCCAGGGGGGCCAGGTAGTCGGGGAAGATGCTGAGGACGTCCAGCCGCATCAGGAGTCCTCGCCGTCCTCGAGCAGTCCGGGCGGCGGGGTGAGGAGCACGCGGCCGGTCTCCAGGTCGACCTCCGGCACGATCTCCTCGACGAACGGGACGAGCACCTCGCGCCCGTCGGGGGTGCGCACGTGCAGCAGGTCCTGCACCGCACCCACGGTCAGGTCCGCCACGGTGCCCACTGCGCCGCCGGCGGCCAGGTGCACCTCGAGTCCCACGAGCTCGTCGACGCTCCACGCGTCGTCCTCGACCTCGTCATCCGCGGCATCCACCAGCAGGAGCGTGTTCCGGATCTCCTCGGCGCGCGTGCGGTCGGTGACCTCCGCGAAGGTCAGCAGCAGCCGGTCGCGGTGCCAGCGGGCGCGCTCGAGGGTGAGCTCCCCGATGTTGGGGTCGGTCTCGAAGACCGCGCCCGGGACGAAGCGAGCATCGGGATCATCGGTGCGCACCTCGACGGTGACCTCACCGCGGATGCCGTGCGGCTTGCCCAGACGGGCGGCGATCTGACTCATGGTTCTCCTGGAGGGGGTGGTCTGCCGGTGAGGCAATCGTGCCACAGGGAGCACCGACAGCAGCAGTCGAACTGAGCGCTCCGACTGGTGAGACCGGGTCTCGCACGCCGCCTTCTCTTGTTATTTTCGGACTGCTTCGCGCGCACGACGCGCCCCGACCATGGCCCCCAGGAGTTGTCCATGTCCGTCCGTTCTTCCGCACTTCTCCTCTCCTGTGCACTCCTCCTCTCCGCGTGCTCATCACCGTCCCCCGGTGCGCCACCGGAGTCCGACGCTGCTCCGCAGCCATCGACTGCGCCCGCAGAGGAGGCGCGCTGGTCCGACTGGGTCGAGCTGGATGCAGCCGTGTCCCCGCTCGCCGTGCGCGGCGACCGCGTCGTGCTGCGCGACCACGACTCCCAGGAGCTGTCCGTCCATGATGCGTCTGGGGACGAGGTCTTCGCCCTGCCCACCGTCCGCATGATCGACGGGGCGGAGCCCGCCCTCCGCAGCGACGGGGAGAACCTCTACCTCCAGCTCGACGAGTCGGGACTCCCCGTCGTCGCGGTCTCCTGGGAGGACGGATCGGAGATCTGGCGCTTCGAGCCCGCCGCAGTGGACCCGTGCGCGCCGCCGGAGACCTTCCAGATGCGGCTGGGCAATGAGGCCGGCGGAGGCCGGGCGAACGACGTCCTCCTGCTGACCGCCGACTTCGCGACCGACGAGTCCCTCTATCCCGCCGACTGCTGGGCCCATTCGAACGCGGACATGCCCCGTGTCCCGGTCGCCCTCGGCATCGACACGGCGACCGGACAGCAGGCCTGGGAACCGGTCACGGACCTCATCGGCACCTCCCTGACCGCAGTGAACGGTGTGACGAACGACTACGTCTACCAGCTCATCCGTTCCAGCTACCGGCCCACGCTCCAGCGGATCGACGTCGCGACGGGTGCCGTCGACGCCGTCGAGTTCGGCGGTCTTGACGCCGCCTACGATCCTGCGACGTTCCAGGATCCCGTCTACCTGTCGGACATGGGCGGTGACATGTTCTACGTCCAGTCGCAGTCGGCCGAAGCCGAGTTCCTGACAGTGGACTCGTGGTCGGACGGCGCTGAGCTCATCTCCCAGCCGCTGCCGCACGACATCCCCTGCGAGGCATACGTGCGGGGGTCCGCCGTCGGATTCGCCTACTGCGTGCAGTCGCCGGACATGTCGTTCGACGGGCAGTACTGGGTGGGCGCGATCGCGTCGCCCGACGGTGACGACCTCACCGGCGGTTCCGCGGAGTCCGGCCAGCGCCGGGAACTCTGGACGGCCCCCGGGCCCGTGGGCCTGGACGAGGAGTGGGGCTACGAGCTGGACGGGTACCTGGGTCACGACCCGATCGCACCCGGAGCCGATGGCGCGGGCGTCATCGCCCTGCCGGGTGCGGACGCCGCCCTCACCGTGCACAGTCTGGACAGCGGCGAGGAGCTGTGGTCCTACACCGGTGCGGACGGGGTCTCGTCCACGACCTATGTGCCCGGTCTGGACGAGTTCGTCATGCTGACCACTGACCGCCTGGTGGCTCTCGACGCCGTCACTGGTGAGGAGGTCTGGTCGGAGGATGCAGCGGACGCCGCCCTGTTCGCGGTCCCCGGAGCGATCACCCTCACGTCCAACGCGGCGGGCACCACGCGGCTCCGCCTGGCAGTCGCCTGACGCGAGGCCCGCGCACAGCGAAGGGCCCCGTCACCTCCCACGAGGTGACGGGGCCCTTGAGCGTTCGGCTGCTCACACGCGCGTGATGCTCAGCCGTCGACGAGGTCGATCCGGACGCGATCGCGACCGGCCAGCGCGCCGATGACGGTCCGCAGCGCCTTCGCGGTGCGTCCCGCGCGCCCGATCACGCGCCCCAGGTCGTCGGGGTGGACCCGGACCTCGAGGGTCGTCCCACGGCTGCCGCCGCGCGAGCGCACGGAGACGTCGTCGGGATGGTCCACGATGCCGCGGACCAGGTGGTCGAGTGCCTCGGCGAGCATGATCAGGCCTCGGCCTGCCCGGCGTCCTCAGCCGGCGCCTCGGCGTCGTCGGAAGCGGCCTCGGCCGGAGCCTCGTCCTTCTTCTCGACGATGACGGAAGCAGCGGCGGGAGCCTCGAAGGACTCCTTGGCCTGTGCGCCCTTGACGGTGTTGACGGCCTCGCCCTCACCGGTGAACTTCTGCCAGTCACCGGTGAGCTTGAGGAGCGCCTTCACCTGGTCCGTGGGCTGCGCGCCCACAGACAGCCAGTACTGCGCCCGCTCGGAGTTGATCTCGATGAACGAGGGCTCCTCGGTGGGGTGGTACTTGCCGATCTGCTCGATCGCGCGGCCGTCCCGGCGGGTGCGGGAATCAGCGACGACGACGCGGTAGAACGGTGCACGGATCTTGCCCATGCGGGTGAGGCGGATCTTGACTGCCACGAGAGTGGTGTCTCCTTCTGATGAGGTGTGAGAGAACGGACCCGACCGTGGGGACAGTCGGTATGCGGACTCTGCGTGTAGTCGAGCGCCCGTGGTTGAGAGGGTCCGCGCACGCTCGGGTACAGCGACTGATTATGCCAGATCCGGGCGGCCGGGAGGAAACCGGAATCGCCTCCCGGCCCGGATCGGTCAGAAGCCGCCGAAGCCCTTGGGCAGCTTCGACAGATCGATGTCGTCCTCGCCCAGGTCGATGCCGCCGAACGCGGCGCCCTTCTGCTGCGGCTCCTTGCCCTGGCGGCGCAGCTCTGCGAGCCGTGCCTCCTCCGCGCGCTTCGCCGGGTTGCCGGACTTGCCCGCGGGCTTCTTCTTGCCCTTCTTCCGCTTGGACGCCCCGCCGGGACCGCCCATCCCCGGCATCTGCGGCATCGCCGGCATGCCCGGGGCGGCCTGGGGGCCTCGTGAGCGGCCGCCGCCCATGCCGGGCATGCCCCCTCCATTGCGCATCTGGCGCATCATCTTCTGCGCCTGCGCGAACCGCTCCATGAGCTGGTTCACCTGCGTGACGGTCGTGCCGGAGCCCTTCGCGATGCGCTGGCGGCGCGAGCCGTTGAGCAGCTTGGGGTTGGTCCGCTCGAGCGGAGTCATCGACCGCACGATCGCCTCGATGCGGTCGATCTCACGGTCGTCGAAGTTCTCCAGCGCCGCCTTGTGCTCGCTCATGCCCGGCATCATGCTGAAGAGCTTCTTGACGGAGCCCATCTTCTTGAGCGCGGACATCTGCGTGAGGAAGTCGTTGAGATCGAAGTCCTCGCCGGCCTGGACCTTCTTGGCGAGCTTCTCCGTCTCCTTCTCATCGAACGTGCGCTCCGCCTGCTCGATGAGCGTCATGATGTCGCCCATGTCGAGGATGCGGTCCGCCATCCGGTCCGGGTGGAAGAGCTCGAAGTCCGTCATCGACTCGCCCGTCGAGGCGAACATGATGGGCTTGCCGGTCACCTGCGCGACGGACAGCGCGGCACCGCCGCGGGAATCGCCGTCGAGCTTCGAGAGGACGACACCGGTGAAGTCGACGCCCTCATCGAACGCCTGCGCGGTCGCGACCGCGTCCTGACCGATCATCGCGTCGATGACGAAGAGGATCTCGTCCGGGCTCACCGCGTCGCGGATGTCCCGCGCCTGCTGCATGAGCTCCTCGTCGATGCCCAGTCGGCCCGCGGTGTCGACGATGACGACGTCGTGGAGCTTGGACTTCGCGACCTCCATCGCGTCCGTGGCGACTGTGACCGGATCGCCCACGCCGTTGCCGGGCTGCGGCGCGTAGACGAAGGCACCGGCGCGCTCACCGACGATCTGCAGCTGGTTGACCGCGTTGGGGCGCTGGAGGTCCGCGGCCACGAGCATGGGCCGGTGGCCCTCCTGCTTGAGCCAGTGGGAGAGCTTGCCCGCCAGCGTCGTCTTTCCCGCACCCTGGAGGCCCGCGAGCATGATGACGGTGGGCGGGCGCTTCGCGAACTGGATCCGGCGGGTCTGGCCGCCCAGGATCTCGACGAGCTCCGCATTGACGATCTTGACGATCTGCTGGCCCGGGTTGAGGGCCTGCGACACCTCTTCCGACAGCGCCCGCTCGCGCACGCTGCCGGTGAAGGCGCGCACGACCGGCAGTGCGACGTCCGCGTCCAGCAGGGCGCGACGGATCTCGCGGATGGTCTGGTCGACGTCGGCTTCGCTCAGGCGGCCCTTGCCGCGCAGATTCTTGAAGGTCGACGTCAGCCTGTCGGACAGTGAGTTGAACACAGCACTCCTCGCAGGATCGATTCATCGGACCCCGCAGGGTCAGCTCACCAGGGTACCAATCGCGGCTGGGGTGCGCGCACCGGCTGTGCGCGCACCGTTCCGCACCGCCTCAGGCGTCGACGATCGCGTCGACGAACCCGGCGGCGTCGAACGGGGCCAGGTCATCTGCGCCCTCACCCAGCCCGATCAGCTTGACCGGGACGCCCAGCGCCCGCTGGACGGCCACGACGATGCCGCCCTTCGCGGTGCCGTCGAGCTTCGTGAGGACGATGCCGGTGATGTCGACGGCCTCGGAGAACACCTTTGCCTGCTGGAGGCCGTTCTGCCCGGTCGTCGCGTCGAGGACCAGCAGGACCTCGTCGATCGCGCGGTCCTCACCCAGCGGGCGGGCGGCGACGCGCTTGACCTTGCCCAGCTCGTCCATGAGGCCCTTCTTGTTCTGCAGCCGGCCCGCGGTGTCGACGAGCACGACGTCCACGTCCTCGTCGATGCCGCGCTGCACCGCGGTGTAGGCGACGGACGCCGGATCCGCGCCCTCCTCGCCGCGGACGGTCTCCACGCCCACGCGGGAGCCCCACGTGCTCAGCTGCTCGGCGGCCGCCGCGCGGAAGGTGTCCGCCGCGCCCAGCAGGACGGAGCGGTCCTGGGCGACGAGGACGCGAGCGATCTTGCCGACGGTCGTCGTCTTCCCGGCCCCGTTGACGCCCACGACGAGGACGACGCGCGGGGAGCCGTCCAGCGGTTCGACGGCCAGTTCGCGGTCCATCGTCGGGTCGACCGCGCGGATGAGCTCCTCCCGGAGCAGGTCGCGCAGGACCGCGGGCTCCCGGGTGCCCAGGACGCGGACGCGCTCGCGCAGGGCATCGACGATCTCTGCAGTCGGATCGACGCCGATGTCCGCCATGATGAGGAGGTCCTCGATCTCCTCCCACGTCTCCTCGTCCAGCGTGTCGCGGGACAGGAGGGTGAGGAGGCCGCGGCCCAGCGTCGTGTTCGACTTCGCGAGCCGGTCGCGCAGGCGGGCCAGCCGGGTCGTGGGCTCCGTGGGCTGCTCGAGCGCCGGCGCCGAGGCCGGCTCCCCGTCGCCGTCACCCGGGGCCTCCTCCCCCTCTCCGGCCGGTGCACCGGGGACTCCGGTCGCCGTGTCCGTGTCGAGGGTCCTGCGGCGCCGCCGCGACGGGGCGAGCAGGAACGCTCCCCCGGCGATGATGAGCAGGATCAGCACACCGATGCCGGCGTAGATGACGGGCTCCACGTTTCAACTCCTGTCGGATCGTCGTGTCGCGGGCGTGCGCCGGACGGGGCGCCCGCTCGCGGGTCGGGTCAGCGGGTCGTCGCGCCCTGCCGCGGGCCCGGACGGGCCGCAGCACTCACCGGGTGCGACGGCCGAACAGCAGTGCAAGAGTCGTGGCCGGGCCTGTCCCGGACTCCGGGATCTTCCAGTGGCGGGTGCGCGGGCGCAGGGAGGCCAGCGGCGGCGCGGCGTGGCGCGCCGGCTGGGGGCGCAGGACGTAGGCGTGCTCGCGCATCGCAGTGACGGCGGCCTGTTCGCGGGTCGCGAGGGAGGCCGTCTCGTCGTCGCCGAAGTAGCCCGAGACCTCGTCGTCGTAGCCCGTCCACCCCTGCGGCAGGCGGAACCGGTCGCCGTCCGGAGAGCCGAAGCGGCCGTCCCGGCGCAGCCCGGGCAGAGCCACGAGCAGGACGATGACGAGGCCGACCGCGAAGGTGATCGCCAGCCCGATGATGACAGCGAGGAAGCCGCCCGTGGTCATCGGGCGGCTCCGTGCATCTGGGGGGCGGACATGGGGAAGGGGCGCTCCTCGCGGTCGTGCGGGTCCCTGCGGTCCAGCCGCGGTGCGCGGCGGACGGGACCGGTGGTCGCGGTCAGTCTATACGGGTGCTTCCGCCACCGGAGGATCCTCCGCCGTGGTCGGCACAGATCACAGTCATCTCGGAGGCTTCAGCCCGCGGCGGCCTCGGCGGTGGTCCTGTCCTGGGTCCCGGAGCCTTGGTCCCTGCCTTCCCCCGCGGCCGCGCCGGACAGGCGCTGCGAGATGACGCGAGAGATGCCGTCCCCGTGCATCGTGACGCCGTAGAGCGCGTCCGCGATCTCCATCGTGCGCTTCTGGTGCGTGATGACGATGAGCTGGCTGGATTCCTGCAGCTCGCGGAAGATCGTGAGCAGGCGGGACAGGTTCACGTCGTCCAGCGCGGCCTCGACCTCGTCCATGACGTAGAACGGGCTGGGGCGGGCCTTGAAGATCGCGACGAGCATCGCGACGGCGACCAGCGACCGCTCGCCGCCGGACAGGAGCGAGAGCCGCTTGACGCGCTTGCCGGCCGGCCGCGCGCTCACCTCGACCCCGGTCGTGAGCATGTCGTCCGGATCGGTGAGGTCCAGGGAGCCCTCGCCGCCGGGGAACACGCGCGAGAAGATGTCCGCGAACTCCCGCTGGGTGTCGCGGAACGCGTCCTCGAAGACCTGCTGGACGTGCGCGTCGACATCCTCGACGAGGCTCATGAGCTCCGCGCGCGTGCGCTCGACGTCCGTGATCTGGCGCTCCAGGTAATCGTGCCGCTCCTGGAGGGCGGCGAACTCCTCGAGCGCCAGCGGATTCACCTGGCCGATCGAGGCGAGCTCCTTCCGCGCCTTCGACAGCGCCCGCTCGACATCCGCCCGCACGTACGCAGTCGTCGGCACCTCCGCATCGTCCTCCGCCGAGGCCGCCTCGTCTGCCGCCTCCGCATCGCCGCCTGCTGAGGAGGCTGCCGCACCGCGGGCGTCCGGGCCGTCGAGGATCGGCACGGGCAGGTGGGGACCGAACTGCTCGACGAGGTTCTCCGCGCTCAGGCCCGCCTCTGCGACCGCACGCCGCTCGAGCTCCTCGAGCTGGACGAGGTGCCGCTCCCGCTCCAGCCGCGCCGCGTGCTCCGCGTCCGCGGCCTGGCTCAGTCGCTGAGCCGCGTCCGTCCGGGCGGTGCGCAGCCGGGTGACCTCGGCCTCGAGCCTGCTCCGCTCGCCGGAGCGCTGGGCGAGCGCCTCCTCCGCCTCCTGCTGCCAGTGGCCGACCCGCTCGGCGACCCCCGCGGCGATGCGTGCGATGTGCTCCGCTCCGTCGGCCTGCCGCAGGCGCGCCTGTGCGAGGCGCTGGGCCTGAGCGCGGGCTGCCTCCTCCTGGTCGGCCTGGCGGCGCAGTGCGCGGACGCGGTCGGCCAGGAAGGTGACGCGGTCCTGGGCGGACTTGAGTCCCACACGCGCGTCGACGGTCTTCTCGCTCAGTGCGGTGCGCGCATCGGCCAGGCGGTCCCGCTCTGAGGTGTCCGGCTCCTCGGCGGAGTCGTCCGCCGTGTCCGCGTCGGTGAGCGCCCGGCGTGCTCCCTCGAGCTCTGCCGCTGCCCGGTCCCGGCGCTCCCGCGCCTGGACGAGTGCGTCCGCCGTCGCCGAGGCCCGGGTCTGCAGGCGCTCGAGCTCGCCGGCCGCGCGGGCCAGTTCCTCCCCTGCGGCCACGATCGCGGCATCGGAGTCGTGGAGAGCGGCCAGCGCCTCCGCCTCCTTGGCTCGGGCGGGTTCCAGTCGGGATTCCACATCCGTGATGCGCTGTGCGAGGTCGTCGAGTCGCGGTTCCAGGTCCGCGAGGGCCGCGAGCGTCTCGTCGAGGGCCGCGCGCGCAGCGATCTGTCCGGCCTCCGGGGTGCCGGCCCGCGCCGTGCGCCCGCGCGCCAGCACTGTGCCGTCGAGGGTGATGACCGTGTCGTCCGGAGACTGGTCCAGGTGTGCGCGCGCCGCGTCCCGCGAGCCGGCGAAGCGGATCCCCGCGAGGGCACGTGCCAGCACCGCGGCCAGGTCCGGGTCGTCGGTCGTGACGACGGCCTCGGCGGGCACCGTCTCCCCCACCGCCGGCGGCACGGTCACCGTGGGGGCGGCAGAGACTGAGGCTCCAGAGGCACCGGTGTCCGCTGAGTCCGGATGGACGACGTCGAGCAGCCCGTCCTCGCCCACGTGGTCGAGGGCGGCAAGGGCGGCGTCCCGGTCGGTCGCGATCACCGCGCCGGACAGCGTGCCCAGCGCCGCGGTGGTCGCCAGCTCGCAGCCGGGCACGATCGTGAGGCGTTCGGCGACCGCTCCGCGCAGGCCGGTGAGGTCCGCGTCGAGGAGGTCGGCGAGTCCCGCGGTCAGCCGGCTGCTGGCCCGCTGGCCCTCGGCCTGCGCCTCGAGACGGGAGCGCGTCGTCCGCGCCGCGGTGCGCTCGTCGAGGAGACGGGCGTGCTGGTCTGCTAGTTCCTGGACCGCGGCCGCCGCCTCCTCGTGGGTCTCATCCAGTTGCGTCTCGCCGGACTCGCACGCACGCAGACGTTCCTGGGCGGCCGCGACCGCCTCCGTGGCCCGCGCGATCGCCTGCTCGGAGCCCGCGTCGTCCGCCTGGAGTGAGGCGAGCGCGGATTCCGCGTGCTCGAGGGAGCGGGTGGCGACGGCGACGCCGGACTCCAGTTCTGCGCGCTTGCGCATGCGCGCCGCGATCCGTGCGCGCTCCGCGGCGAGTTCCTGCTCCGCGGCCGCCAGGCGGGTTTCGATCTCCGCCTTCTCGTCCGTGATCTCCTGGAGGGAGGCGCTGCGCTGCTGTGCGTCGTCCTCGGCCTCAGCGTGCTCGGTCTCGAAGCGCTGGGCCCGTTCGCGCAGCGCGTCCGGGGATTCTCCCGCGGTCCGCTGCTGGGCGGCCGCGGACCGGAGCATCGACACGCGATCGCCCGCGCGCTGGGACAGGGCCGTCGCGCGTGCGTGTGCGGCAGCGATCTGTGCGCGGGACTCGTGGGCCGCCTCTGTCTGCGCGTCGAAGGAGGTGCGGGCGGCCTCGGCGGCCTCGAGCTCCTGGTCGACGAGCCGGACCTCCTCCTCGAGTGCGCGGCGGGCCTCGGCGGGATCCGTGTCCGGCGTGGTCGCGGCGATGCGGGCCTGCAGGCGGACGACGTCGTCGGCCAGCAGGCGGGCGGCGGTGTCGCGGACGACGGCCTGCACGATCTGGGCGCGCTGCGCGGCGCGGGCCTGCCGGCCCAGGGGGCCCAGCTGGCGGGCGAGCTCCGCACGCAGGTCGGAGAGCCGATCGAGGTTGGTCTGCAGGCCCGTGAGCTTCCGCAGCGCCTTCTCCTTGCGCTTGCGGTGCTTGAGGACGCC
>DWZY01000061.1 GCA_019117325.1 Candidatus Brevibacterium intestinigallinarum | reverse complement strand
CGCTCGGGTCGCCTCGAGCCCTCCGACCCGCGGCATCCGGATGTCCATCAGCACCACGTCCGGACGAGTCGTCCGGACCGTCTCGGTGATGCCCGCCCCGTCGGCCGCCGTCCCCACCACTTCGATCCCCTCCTGGGCGTCCAGGAGCGCCGCGAACCCACCTCGGATCATCGACTGGTCGTCGACGACCAGCACCCGGATGGGGTCCTGCGCGGTGGGGTCCACGGGGGCACGGTCCATAAGGCCACGGTATTCCCTCCGGAGGACGTCTCCCCTCCCCAGTCCGGCGCGCTGCCATGTTCCTGGTCCCTGACCGGCGCAGCCTGCGCCGGCTCGGGCCGGACCTGGCGCTGCTGTTCACCGGGCTCCCGCTGACCTTGCTCGCCGCGGCGCTGCTGCTGCCCCTGGCCGCGATCTCCGCCGCCCTGGCGATCCTCTGGGTGGGGGTGCTCCTGTTCCCCCTGACGCTGACCCTCTCCTCTGTGTTCGCCCGCTGGGACCGCATCCGCCTGCGGCGCTGGGGCCTTGGGATATCCGAGGCGCGGTACCGGCCGACCGAGCCCGGGGCCCGAGGTCAGCTGCGCCGCCTCGGCGACCCACGGCGCTGGCTGGACCTCGTCCTCGAGGGTCTGGTCGCGCTGCCGATCAGGGTGCTCACCGCGACCGCGACGCTGGCCTGGGCCCTGGGGGCGCTCGCGGGGCTCGGCTACGCGATCTGGGGCCGGCTGCTGCCCCCGCAGCTGTGGGAGGTCCCCGGGCAGTGGGCGCTCGCCCTGGTCGCCGGACTCCTGCTCGCGCTGACGCTGCCCGCCGTGGTGCACCTGCTCGCCCGCTTCGACGCGGTGGTCACCGCTCCCCTGCTGGGCGGTGAGGTCACCGGACCTCGCTTCCCCGCCTGGTCGGGGAGCATGCCGGCGGATCTCCCGACCTCCTCGGAGCCGGTGCCGCGCGAGACCGCGTGGAGCCGGATGACCATCGCCTTCCTCGCCTTCGTGCTGGTGGTCGTCGCCTGGCCGGTCACGGCGGTGGTCTACGACGTCCATCCGGCCGTCGCGATGGTCGTGACCACCGCGGCGGGCGCCGCCGCCGTGGCCGGTGCACGCTGGCCGTGGGCGGGGCTCTCCCTCTCGGCCGTGGCGGCGCTCGCGATGATGCTCGCCACCGCCCCCGCGCACCAGGCGGCGCCCTGGCCGTGGCCGGTCACCGCGCTGCTCGCCCACTGTCTCACCCTCGCGGTCCTCGCCGTCTTCCACCGCTGGTACTGGGTGCTGTCGGCCTGGTCCGCCGGGGCGGTGCTGACCCTGGTGTCGCTGCTGGTGACCGACTCCTCCGAGATGCCCGACGGCACCCTGCGCGCGGTGATGACCAACGGGGTGGTCCTGGTCGCGATCAGCGGCGGGGTCGTGCTGCTGGGCCTCACCGCGCGGCAGTGGATCCTGGTGCGCGGCCAGGTCGAACGCGCGCGGACCGTCAGCGCCGAGGAGATGCGCCGACGGCGCGAGCTGGAGGAGCGCGGGCGCATCGCCCGCGAGCTGCACGACGTGGTCGCGCACTCCATGTCGGTCATCACGGTCCAGGCGGGCACCGCGAGGTTCCGCCTGCAGCACCTGGACGAGGCGACCGTGAGCGAGTTCGAGGACATCGCCGCCTCCTCCCGCCAGGCGCTGGGCGAGATGCGCGCGCTGCTCGCGATCCTGCGCACCGAGGACTCCCTAGACGAGATGCCGATGCAGGGGCTGGACGACGTCGAGGACCTGGTGGCCTCCTCCCGGAGCACGGGTGCGAGGATCACCGCAGAGCTCGAGGAGGTTCAGGCTCCGCCGACGGTCGGCCTCACCGGCTACCGCGCGGTGCAGGAGGCGCTCAGCAACGCGCTGCGCCATGCGCGCGGGGCGGAGATCGAGGTCCGCGTGCGCGTCAGGGACTCCACCCTGGTGATCAGCGTCGTGAACGGTCCCCCGCCGGCCTCGGACCCCCTGCAGGACCCGATCCCGGGCGCCGGGCTGGGCCTGGCCGGAACGCGGGAACGGGTGCGCGCGCTCGGGGGCAGCGTCGAGAGCGGGCCGACGCCGGACGGCGGTTTCGCGCTGCGCGTGCGGATCCCGCTCGCGGGACCCCTACCGGGGTAGGGGCCCGAAGTTCGCTCCGGCGGGGGACGCGGATGACGGCGCCCGTCGCCTACCGTCGACACCATGACCACCACCGCCGTTCCGGCCGCGGGCCCGTATCGCGCCGCCGCGCACACCCGGGACTTCTTCGAGCTCACGCAGCGCGTGAAGGATGCGGGCCTGATGGGCCGCGACGTGCGCACCTACATGGTGCGCACCGCTGTGCTCGCCGCCGCGCTCATCGGCGCGTTCGTCCTGCTGCTCACGCTGGGCGGCACCTGGTGGCAGCTCGCCGTCGCCGCACTGTTCGGGGTCCTGTTCACCCAGGCCGCGTTCCTGGGCCACGACGCCGCGCATCAGCAGGTGTTCTCCAACGGTCGCCGCAACGAGTGGTTCTCGCGGGTGATCGGGAGCCTCGTGGTGGGGCTGAGCATCGCCTGGTGGAACCGGAAGCACAGCAAGCATCACGCCCATCCGAACACGATCGGCCGCGACGGCGACATCGCCGGCGGCGTGCTCGTGTTCGTCCCGGGCGACCAGGAGGGGCGCACCGGGTTCATGGGGTGGCTCGCCCGTCACCAGGGGTACGCGTTCATCCCGCTGCTGAGCCTGTTCGCGTTCGTGCTGCACTATGAGGCGATCTCCACCCTGCTGCGCCGGGACCGGGTCAAGCACCGTGCTCTCGAGCTGACCCTGGTGCTCGTGCGGATCCTCGGCTTCCCCGCGATCGTGCTGCTCACCCTCGGTCCCGGCCTCGGTGCAGCCTTCCTCGCAGTGCAGTTCGCCGTCTTCGGCATCACCATGGGAGGGTCCTTCGCCCCCAACCACAAGGGCATGGCGCTGATCCCGAAGGACCTCGAGGTGGACTTCCTGCGACGCCAGGTGCTCACGAGCCGCAACATCACCGGTGGCCGCCTGATGAGCATCGCGATGGGCGGTCTGGACCTCCAGATCGAGCACCACCTGTTCCCGCGGATGCCCTCGGCGAACCTGCGCAAGGTGCAGCCGATCGTCAAGGATTTCTGCGCCGAGCGCGGCATCACCTACACCGAGACCGATCTGGTCTCCTCCTACCGGGTCATCATCCGCTACCTGAACCGGGTGGGGCTCGGCTACGCGGATCCCATGGACTGCCCGCTGGCCGCGCAGCTGCGCGGGGCACCGGTCGGGGCCTGACGGACCGCACCGGTCGGCGCGCCGCCGACGGCCCCGGCGACGAAGAGCCCCCGCGACCCCTCGATCCGGCTCGAGCAGGTCGCCCTTGCCTACGGCGAGGACGGGCGCGAGCGGATCCTGATGATGTTCGAGGGGGCGGTCCTCGAGCAGGGCACGCACGAAGAGCTCATGGCCCGCGGCGGGGACTGCGCCCGCCTGCGGGAGGCCCGGGCCGGCTGACGCCGCGGCGGTGCGCTCAGGTGCGGCGGGGGCGCAGCACGAACGCCCCGGCCGCGGCGAGCGCGAGGCCGACCAGACCCAGAGCGCCCGCCCCGGCCAGGCGCAGCACGACGGCCGTTCCGGGGCCGGTCCGGATGTCCCCGAGCTCGAGCACCGGACCCTCGGCGGCGTCCTCGGCGGGATCGCCCTCGACCTCGAGGGTGAGGATCAGGCGCACGCGCTCGTCCCCGGCGGGATCGGCCCCGGCCGTGCGCTGCATGCGGTGCATCTGGATCGTGTGGGTGCCCGGCAGCCAGGCACTGCGGATCGAGTCCTGGTCCGAGGCGCGGTTGCCGAGGTCGACGGGCGCCGCCATCCCGCCGCCGCGCACTGTGCCGGCGGAGCCGATCGCCGAGCGCCCGCCGTTCACCGCCACGGGGGCGCGGACGGCGTCCAGGACCCGCAGGGAGAGCTGGCCCGGTTCGTCCTCCGGCGCCGAGACGATCTCGGTGCGCCAGCGCAGCCTCTGCCCCTCTTGCACCTCGAGGCGCAGCAGAGCAGTCTCCCCCGGCACCAGCTCGAGCACGTAGGAGCCCGGGTCGACCTCGTCGGCCTCCGCGATGGAGCGACCGGGCTCGAGCGGGTCGCCATCCCCGGGCGCGGCGGGCCGGGCGCCGTCGTCCTCGATCGGCTCCTCGACCGCGGGGCCGCCTCCGCCGATGCCGGCCGGCTGCACCGCGACCTGGAGCTCGAGCGGCAGCGGGTCCTCGCGATCCTTCGGGCCCTCCCGCGCGACGCGCACGAAGAGCTCCTCGCCCGCGCAGCCGTCGGGCCCCATCACCGCGGAGACCGCGGAGGTGGTGATCGGTCCGACGCCGTCCTGCGACTCGCCCACGTCCGCCCTGCCCGTGTCGTCGCAGGCGTCGCCGGCGGCGGTGAGGAAGGAGACGTCGAGGGTCAGCGGGGTGCTCTCGTCGGGCAGCCCGCCGTCCACGGGCGGTGCGGCGATGGTCGCGGCGGCGTGCACGCGCTGCCCGTCCTCGACCGCGATCCGGTAATACTTCACGGTCCCGTCCTCGCCGCTCTCGGCGCCGCCGCGGTCGAAGACGTCCCGGTGCAGACCGGGC
>DWZY01000060.1 GCA_019117325.1 Candidatus Brevibacterium intestinigallinarum | reverse complement strand
GTGCGGCCCCGGCCAGCACCGCCAGCCACGTGCGCGGGATCCGCTTGGCGACGGCGGCCTGGTCGAAGCCGTCGGCCGACCCGCCGTAGGCGGCCAGCACATCCGCGATCGACACGCTGCGGGAGCCGATCATCGTCGACAGGACCATGAGCACGGCGAGCAGACCCAGGCAGGCGAGCAGCCAGAGGAGGCGGAGCCGTGCCGAGCTGCGCAGTCGCGCTGCGGTGGAGGTCGACGCTGCGGACGCCGGTGCGGTGGCGGTCGGAGTCATGCGGTCGGAGTCATCGGAGGACGCGTGCGGGCTGCAGTGCTGTCGCGACTCAGTTCGCCGCGGTCGCGGCGGCGTCGAGCTCGTCGAGGTAGTCCTCGAGGATGTAGGAAATGGACAGCGGGGTGGGGTTCGCGGCGGTTCCCAGCGGCTGGTCGCCCGGCAGTCCCACGATGGCGCCGTTCGCGACGGCCGGCATCTGCGACAGCAGCTCATCGCCCTCGAGGGTCTCGACGAGGTCCTCGCCGCCGTAGGTCACGATGATGTCGACGTCGCCGAAGACGTCCGCCTGCTCAGCGCTCACGGTCGAGGAGAACTGGTCCGTCTCCTCCGATGCCTCCTGGATGCTCTGCGGCGCCTGCATGCCCAGGTCCTCGAAGAACATCGCGCGGGTGTCGTGGGTCGTGTAGAAGTTCACCTCGCTGAGGTCGGAGGGGTCGACGTGAGTGACGAACATCGTCGACTGCCCCTCCAGGGCGGGGTGTTCAGCGACAGCCTCCGCGATCTCCGTCTCCAGGTCGGAGACGAGCTGCTCGCCCTCCGCCTGCATGCCGATGGCCGTGCTGTTGATCTCGATCGTCTCCCGCCAGGGCGTGCCCCACGCGGTCTCCGGGTAGGCGACGACCGGCGCGATCTCGCTGAGCGTGTCGTAGTCCTCCTGCGTGAGGCCGGAGTACCCGGCGAGGATGACGTCCGGCTGCGTGTCCGCGACCGCTTCGAAGTCGATCCCGTCCGTCTCGTCGAACAGGACCGGGGTCTCCGCGTCCAGCTCCTCGAGCTTCTCCTCGACCCACGGCAGGACGCCGTTGCCGTCGTCATCGCCGAAGGTGCACTGACGGTGGGTGCCACCCTCGTCCTCGCCGGTGCAGGGTCGATGGCCGCCGCGGCACTCGTGCTGCTGGTGACCAGCCCGGACAAGCGCCGCGCCGCGATCATCCAGGGCACGCTCCCCGTGCTGGGCATCCTCGCCCTGGTCATCGGCCTCGTCGCCTGACAGCCGCGGCGGTGCCATCGGGTGAGCCAGTGTCACTCGATGGCAGCGACGACACATCGATGCCTGCGCAGTCCCTACGCTCGGAGCACCACGCACCCGACGGAGAGGAATCCGCACGCATGACCGCATCGTCGCTGTGGCAGCCCATCACCGTGGGCAGGCTGAGCCTCCCCCACCGCCTGGCACTGGCCCCCATGACGCGCAACCGCGCCCGGCCCGACGGCACGCCCGGCGGTCTCGCGGCCCTCTACTACGCGCAGCGGGCGTCCCTGGGCCTGCTCATCTCCGAAGGCACCCAGCCGTCGGCAGACGGCCAGGGCTACCTGCTCACTCCCGGCATCCACACCCCCGCGCACGTCGAGGGGTGGCGGGCCGTCGCCGAGGCCGTGCATGCGGAGGGCGGTCACCTCTTCCTCCAGCTCATGCACTCCGGACGCTTCGCGCACCCGGACAACACACCGCACCACCGGCAGCCGGTCGCGCCGTCGGCACTCTCCGCCGAGGTGCAGATCCCCACGCCCTCGGGGATGCAGACGACGCCCGTCCCGCGCGCTCTGCGCACGGAGGAGATCCCCGGCATCGTCGAGGAGTTCCGCACAGCCGCAGCCGCTGCGATCGAGGCCGGAGCAGACGGTGTCGAGGTCCACGCCGCGAACGGCTACCTGCTCCACCAGTTCCTCTCCCCCAATGCGAATCACCGGACCGATGACTACGGGGGCTCGGTTGAGAACCGCGCGCGGCTGTCACTCGACGTCGCCGCGGCCGTGGCGCAGGAGATCGGCGCGGACCGCACCGGGATCCGCATCTCCCCCGCCTTCCCCCTGGGCGGACTCGACGAGGGCGATCTGGACGCGGTGCTCGCGCAGTACCGGCACCTCGTGCGGGAGCTCGTGCCGCTGGGGCTCGCGTACCTGCACGTCCATCACCGGGCCGACGACGCGGTCCTCCGCATGATCCGCGAGGAGTGGCCCTCGACCCTGCTGGTCGCCCGCTATGGGAGGACTCGTGAGACCCTCGCGGATGACGTGGAGGCGGGGCTCGCGGACATCGCACCGCTGGGGAAGTTCGCGCTCGCCAACCCGGATGTCGTCGAACGACTGCGGACGGGCGCACCCTTCAACGACATCGACAAGGCCACCATCTACGGCGGCGATGCGACCGGCTACACGGACTACCCCGCCCTCGCCCGAGTCTGAGGCGAGAGCGGGGTAGTCCGTGACAGTCCGAGGGTCAGCTCTCGCCGTCCAGCGGAACGACCTCGAATCCCAGCGGCTCGACCCGCATGCCGCGGCGCTCATCGTCATCGTGCCGGCCGGCCGGACGCGCTGCCGACCACGCCTCGCAGGCCTCCTGCGAGTCCCACCGCGTCACGACGAAGTAGCGGGTCTCCCCCACTGTGGGGCGCAGGAGCTCGAAGCTCTGGAAGCCCTCCGCCTGATCGACACCCTTCGCACGATTGACTAAGCGGCGCTCGATCTCCTCCTCAGCACCCTCCGGGAAGGGCAGCGCAGCGATCGAGGAGGACCCATCAGGAAGCTCGGCTTGGTCGGGGGCACCGGCCCGGAATCGACCATCTCGTACTACCGCACGCTCACCCAGGGCGTCCAGAACGCCGTGGGAGTCGGACAGCTGCCGCCGCTGGTCATCGATTCGCTCAGCGTGTTCGACGTCCTCGACCTGTGCGCTCGGAACGACATGGACGGACTGCTCGCCTACCTCAGCGGCTCGATCGACCGACTTGCCGCAGCCGGTGCCGAGATCGCCACTCTCACCGCGCTCACGC
This sequence comes from Candidatus Brevibacterium intestinigallinarum, assembly GCA_019117325.1. Taxonomy (GTDB): domain Bacteria; phylum Actinomycetota; class Actinomycetes; order Actinomycetales; family Brevibacteriaceae; genus Brevibacterium; species Brevibacterium intestinigallinarum. Next base: position 956 of record DWZY01000060.1, on the reverse strand, counting down.
CGCACATCGTCTTCGACCGCCTGCGCGACGCCTCTCCGATTCCGCTCATCAGCGCCGTCGAGGCCACCCGCGACGAGGCTCTGACCCAGCACGTCACTGCCGTGGCACTGCTCGGCACGGAACCGACCATGACCAGCGACTTCTTCGCGAAGCCGTTCCAGGAGGCGGGCATCGACGTCGCCATTCCCGACGCCGAGAATATCGCTTTCATCCAGGACAGGATCGTGCACCAGCTGGAGCACGGCATCGTCACGGATTCGACGCGGGAAGGTTTCGTGTCGGTCATCGAGCGCCTGCGCACCGACCGCGGCGTCGACCCGTCGTCCTCGGCTGCACGGAGCTCCCGCTGCTGCTCGACGACACGAGCAGTCCCGTGCCCTGCCTCGACCCGGTCGAGATCCACTCCCGCGCCCTCATCGCGGCGATCGTCGACCAGTAGGGCTCGCCCGCGACGGTCGAGCGACGACGACGGGTGCGCGTCAGCTGCCCGGACGCTCATCGGACCCATCCGGTGCTTCCGCCTCCGCTTCGTCGGCACCAGCATGCCGGTCGACGACGCCCATCTCCTGGCTGCCCAGGCTCTGGCGCTGGTTCTGGTCCAGCCTCCGCCCCTGTTCCCGCTTCTGCTTCCGGCTGCGGCGGATGAGCCAGCGTGCGATCAGGTAGGCGGGGACTCCGATGACGACGACCCACGGCAGGAGCGCTGCGAGCACCAGCACCAGTCCTCCGGCAGAGGCCACGATGGTCGTTCCCAGTGTGCTGAGCCACTCCGCGAACCCGCCCCGGTCACCCGCGCGGTCCGACTCACGCAGCTCGACGCGGAGCGTGGACATCGAGACCTGGTCCTCCAGATCATCGCGCTGAGCCACCAGCGACTCCAGCTCCCCCTGCCGCTCGCTCAGGGCCTGCTCCGCTTCGAGGAGGTCGGATGCGGAATCCGCCTCGCCCATGATGTC
>DWZY01000059.1 GCA_019117325.1 Candidatus Brevibacterium intestinigallinarum | reverse complement strand
AGGGACCCGTCGAGGCGGGGGAGGCCTGCGCGGAGGCGTCGTCTGCGCTGAAGCGGGCGTCGTCGTCATCGCCCTCGCCGAACTCCACGGACGCGGTCGAGGCGCCGCCGCGGGTGAGGACGCTGCCCTCGGACCCCGCTGCCGCACGGGCCGCGGCGGAGACGTTCGCACCCTTCGGCCGGCGGCCCCACACGAAGTAGGAGAACGCCAGCATGAGGAGATAGGTGACGACGGCGATCCCGAAGAGCAGGAACGGATTGAGCTCGATGCCCGCACCGTGCGCTGTCGAGTACGTGACGATGCCGTAGAGGCTCGTGGGAGCGAAGCCGCCCGCACCGATCGCGAAGCACATCGACAGGCCCATGAGCGCGTAGTCGACGCCGTAGCGGCGTGCGACCTGCATGCCCACGGGCATCATGACGAGGCCGGCCAGCGGCGCGCCCATCGAGGCGATCGCACCGGTGATGACGAAGAAGACCAGCGGCAGCAGGAGGGCGTTCGAGCCCACCTTCGCCAGCGCGCGGTCGATGAGCTTGTCGATCGTCCCGTTGAGCTGGGCGATCGCGAAGAAGAGGGTGACGCCGGCCAGGAGCACCATGATGGACAGCGGGAAGCCCGCCACCACGTCGTCCAGCGGCATGTCTGTGAGTAGGAGGGCGGTGCCTGCGGCACCCGCGAACATGAGCACACCGATGTGCACTCCGCGGATGGCGCCCAGGGCGAAGAGGGCGATGAAGATCGCCAGGGCGATGATCTGAGCAGTCATGATTCCTCGGGGAACAGGGGTTTCGGGTCGGCGCTGACGCCGCAGGGTAGCCTAGCGGACCGTCGCGCATGACGCTTCTCGGACAGCGCCCTGCAGGCCCGCGGAACTGCGGGTCTAGCATGTGGCTATGAGCGCAGAGAACCGTGCCGACCTCCGTCCCTCCACCCGCGTCGTCTCCCTGGGCCGTCCCCCGCAGGACGACGACGCCCCCGTGAACCCGCCCATCACCGTCTCCTCCACGTATGTGGGGACCACCGCGGTCGCCAGCGGCTCGCGAGGCTACGGGCGGTACTCGAACCCCACGTGGGACCCGTTCGAGGAGGCGCTCGCGGACCTCGAGGGCGCAGACGTCCCCGCGCTGGTCTACGGCTCCGGGCTGGCCGCGATCGCCTCTGCGCTGGACCTCGTGGCGCCCGGCGGCACCGTCATCATGCCGACGCACACGTACCAGGGCGCGCTGCTGGGCGCCCAGGACACGGCGGCCACGGGCTGCTTCGACCTGGTCACCGTCGATATCGCGGACACGCAGGCCGTCATCGCCGCTCTGCGGGCCGCCTCCGAGGCCACGGCCGGCCTCACGGGCGAGCGTCCGGTCCTGCTGTGGCTCGAGTCGCCCACGAACCCGATGCTCGAGGTCGCGGACATGCCCGCGCTCATCGAGGCCGCCCACGCCCACGGCGCCTTCGTCGTCGCGGACAACACGTTCGCGACCCCGCTGCTGCAGCGCCCGTTGGACCAGGGTGCGGACGTGGTCGTCCACTCCGTCACGAAGTACCTGGCCGGACACTCCGACGTCGTCCTGGGCGCGTGCGTCCCGGCAACCGCCGAGGTCCGCGACGTGTTGCTGCACCACCGCTCGATCCAGGGCGCCATCGCGGGCCCGTTCGAGGTGTGGCTGGCCCTGCGCGGCCTGCGGACCCTGGCGCTGCGCGTCGAGCGGTCGTGCGCGAGCGCGCAGACGCTCGCTGAGCGACTGGTCGACCACCCCGCCGTGGGCGAGGTCCGCTACCCGGGCCTGCCCGCAGATCCGGGTCACCGGACCGCGGCTGCGCAGATGGACGGGTTCGGCGCGATCATCTCGCTCGACCTGGGCTCCGCGGAGGCCGCCGACGCCGTCGTGGCCCGCTGCCGCCTGTGGACCCCGGCGACCAGCCTGGGCGGCGTCGAGAGCCTCCTGGAGCGCCGCCGTCGGCACACGGCGGAGCCGGAGTCCGTGCCGGAGGGCCTCATCCGGCTGAGCCTGGGCATCGAGGACGTCGAGGACCTGTGGGAGGACCTGCGCGTCGCTCTCGAAGCGGTGGCCGACTGAGTCCTGCGCGGAAGCACCGGGCAGGTTCCGGGGGAGGCGCTGCGCACACGCGGCGCCTTCACCCGTGACCGGGGTCACTCTGGACTAGGGTGGGAGGGGCAAGCTGCCGCGAGCAGAAGCTCCCCGTTCAGGAGGTCCCCACCATGACGAACGACCCCCAGGGAACTGTGGATGCGCTGGACTTCGACACCGTCGTCGAAGTCGATGCGCAACCGGGACCCGCAGTCACCCTCTACGTCCCCACGGACGTCGCGACGACCCAGGGCGGACACGCCGCCGCGATCCTCACCCAGCAGCTCAAGACGGCTCGGGCCGGCCTGGAGGCCGCCGGCCTCACTGCGGACGACGCCGAGGCCGTGCTCGCCCCGGTGCGCGAGCTCACGTCCGACTCGACGTACTGGAGGCAGCAGAGCCGAGGTCTGGTCATCTTCGCGAAGCAGGGCTTCCACCGGGCGGTGCGGATCCCGATCGAGGTCGCGGAGTCCGTCACGGTGGACGACCACTTCCACGTGCGTCCCCTGGTCCCCGTGCTGCAGAGCGCCGGGCGCGCGTACGTGCTGGCGGTGTCCAAGAAGTCCGTGCGCCTCTTCGAGGCCACCCGCAACGCCATCGAGCAGCTGCCGCAGGGCGACATCCCCCAGACGTTCGAGGACGTCGTGGGCGAGCTGCCCGAGGCGCAGCTGCAGAGCCGTTCGACCGGCACCGGGCAGGCCGCCTTTCACGGGCACGGCGGCGCGGACGAGACGGAGACGATGCTGACGCGGAAGTTCCTGCGCGGCGTGGGCGAGGCGGTCGCGAAGCAGCTGGGGACGGCGCGCTCGCAGCCGCTGGTCCTGGCCGCGGTCGCCGAGCACCTGCCGGTGTTCCGCGAGGTCTGCCCCTACCCGGTCATCCACGACGAGGCGATCGCCGGCAACCCGGACCGCACGAGTCCGGACGAGCTGCGCTCGGCCGCGTGGCGGCTGCTGCATGCGAGGGCCGCACAGCACGAGGCGGACGAGGCGGAGAAGGCGCTCGCGCAGGCCCACCACGGCCGCGGGTCCTTCGACCTCGCAGAGATCGCGGCCTCGGCGGCGGAGGGCCGGGTCGACACCCTCTACCTGCCGCGCGACGGCCAGCGGCTCAGCTCGCCGGACGCCTCCGCCCTGGCGGACGCGGCGATCCTCGACACGGTCCGCGCCGGCGGCACCGTGCGGACGTGGGGTGAGTGGGAGCGGTCCGCGGACGCGGTCGCGACCTTCCGGTACTGACAGCGATGCCCCGGGCCGGGCCCCTGCCCTGGGCACCAGGGCGCCCTCTCCAACAGCACCACGACACGCCGGGTGAGTGTCCGACACGCCGAGGTCGTCCCTCGGTGCGTCGAACGCTCACCCGGCGTGTCGCGTCAGTGAGTCTGGATGATCAGCTGGGGCGGTGCTCCTGCGCCGTCCCGTCCTCGTACACGGACGTCGCGTAGCCCGTGAAGTCCGTCTCCGTGTCGTACCACTCGTCGAAGTCCTCGACCGTGCCCTCGTCGGTGTAGCCCAGCTCCTCGAACCGCTGGGTCCATTCCTCCTCGGCCGCGACGATCGTGTCGACGATGTCCTCGTCGATCAGACCGTTCTCGATCGCGGCAGCCGACAGCTCCTCGGAGTACGCGCTGATCTCGTCCTGCAGCTCCTGGTCGTACGCGCCGATCTCGCCGTTCGCCTCCTTCGCCTGCCCCACTGCAGCGGCGTTGCCGCCGATGACCGCCTGCATGCCGCCGGACGCGGCGAGTGCGTTCGAGTCGAAGATGATCTGCTGGTACGCCAGCGGGAGGTCCTGGAAGCCGGACCCGGCGAGGTACGCACCCGGCAGGCGGGAGAACGAGGCCTGCGTCGTGTAGCCCAGATGGGGCGCGACCTCGAAGATGCCGCCCTCGGCCGAGGGGACCAGCTGGCCCAGTGTGCAGTCGACGGTGCCGCGCTGCAGCGCCTCGAACGTCTCCGCGTACTCCATCGACACGGGTGAACCGCCCAGGTGCTGCGTCTGCGCCGCCTGCGCGCTGGAACCGATCCGGACCTGCAGGCCGTCCCAGTCGTCCTCGGACTGGACCGGCTTGTTGCAGACGGTGTAGTACCCGCCGGATGCGGCCAGAGGGGTGAGCGGTGTGAGGCCCAGTTCCTCGTACGTGCTCATCGCCTCCTCATTCGTCCAGCCCAGCTCGTTGCCCACCGCGTTCGCCACGAGCTCGCCCAGGAACGGCGACGGGGTGAGCGCGGCCATGACCGTGCCCAGGTCGTTGATCGCTGCGAACTGCGCGGGGTCGTAGGGCGGCAGCGTGTACGCGACGTCCAGGCGACCGTCCGCCAGCGCGTCGTGGACCTCCGCGTAACTCGCGATGGCCTGGCCCCAGACCAGTTCGACGGTGATCTTCCCGCCGGAGCGCTCCTCGACGATCTCCTTGAAGACGGTGCCCGCCGGGGCCATGACCGAATCGGGGGAAGCGGCGGACGGCTGGAACGTGATGGTGACCGGATCCAGGTCGGCGATCGCCGCGTCGACGTCCTCCTGGGGCGCGTCGTACGCGAAGCCCTCACCGGCCTCGGCGCCTCCTCCGCTGCCGGCCGTGCCGGCCGAACCCGCGCAGGCGGACAGCGCCAGGGCGAGGACGCCCAGCCCGGCCGTCGCCGTCGCAGCACGTGTCGCGCGTGTGGTGTTCTGTGTATTCCTCATCGTCGGCTCTCCTTCGAGTCGACCGGACGGCTCTCGCCCGGCAGGTGGGGAATCGTGGGGATCCCGCGTGTGCGGGATCGGTGGGCACTGCCTGCTCCATCGCATCGGC
>DWZY01000058.1 GCA_019117325.1 Candidatus Brevibacterium intestinigallinarum | reverse complement strand
CGATGTCATCGAGGAGCTGAACGTAGTGGGGCGCGCGGCCGATGAGTGTCTGGTGGTCCTGGGCGGTGTACGGACTGCGGAACTGGGGGTCCACGGTCTGCACGTCGTCACCAGCCCCATCGGTGTGCCCGTTCTGGTGCTGGCTCTGGGTGCGGTCGGACTCCGGGCGGTCGTGTCCGGAATCGTGAGCATGGCCCTTGCTCGTCGTCATTGCGTTCACCTCCCTCGCGTCGTTGCGATGGTTCTGCAGTTGGCCGGACTCGACTATGAGCCCCGCCCGTGTGGCCGGCCTGAAATCCAAGAGCCTCGATTACCAGCTCATGCTCGATGTCATGTTCGAACAGTCTATTCGATGCAGAGGGCGATAACCAGGCCCAAGGGGTAGTTTTCTTCGATTTATTGCGAGTAGATATTCGATCATGTCGAACTGGGCGATGAGATGACTGTTTGCACTGTTGAGGGCGTGCGCACTGTGCGTCACAGGGGGTGCGCACTCGAGGTCACAGGGGTGCGTTCGGGATCGTGGGGTACGGGCGGCGGGCGCTGGATCGCCGTAGTCTGAGACGTGGAGCCTCTCGTGGCCCTCATCCCAGGTGGTCCACGGCTGCATCGCGCGGGACCGCTCTCCAAGACCCCCGCCTCACCAGGAAGAAGGAGCGAAGGATGCTGTTCCTCGCACGCATGGACGTCACGTTCCCCGCCGACATGGATGCGCAGACCCGCGCGGACTTCCAGGCCAGGGAGAAGGAGTACTCGGGCGACCTGCAGCGCCGCGGGATCATGAAGGGGGTCTGGCGGATCGTGGGCGAGTACGCGAACCACTCGATCTATGACGTGGAGTCCAACGACCAGCTCCACGACATCTTCGTGGGCTTCCCGATGTTCCCCTACATGTCGATCCGCGTGACGCCGCTGGCGCAGCACCCCAATGCGACGACGGACGACTTCTTCGGCGCGGCGCATGGCTGACGCGACCTCTGCAGCGGCTGCCAGTCCTGAAGCGGTCGCCAGCCATGAACGTCCCGCCGGCCCTGGGCTGGCCCCCGCCATCGACGCCGATGCCTACCTGGCCGTCGCCGCCGAGGTCTTCGACGGCATGGACGCCGTCCTCACCGACCTCGACGACGGGTCGATCAACACGACGCCCGTCCCCGGCACGGTGAATCCGGTGTTCGCGCTGGTCACCCACGTGCACGGGATGGCCTGCTACTGGGGCGGCTCGGTCATCGCCGGCGAGCGCAATCCCCGCGACCGCGCCGCGGAGTTCCGTGCGACCGGAACCGTCGCCGAGGCCGCAGCCCTGCTGGCCGACCTGCGCACCCGCCTGCCGGGCTGGGTGGCGATCGCGGCCTCGGGCGAGGTGCGGGACCCGCATGCGCCCGGCACCAGCCGCACGGACGCGGCGGAGGTGTCCGCCGCGTGGATCCTCCAACACATCCTCCATGAGTGCGCCCAGCATCTGGGTCACATGGAGATCTGCCGGGACCTCATCGTCCGCGGGGCCGCGGAGGCCTGACGCGAACCGGGTGTGGACCGGATGCGGGCCGGGTGCGGTCTCCAGAACCCCAAGGCCCCGGAACCCCGAGGCCCTGCGGCCCCGGGGTTCCGGGGGACTGCTCCCCGGCCCGGTAGGTGGCGTGGGTCCGAGCCCGGACGCATCGGGTGAGCTGGTGGGGCGCTGCCGGTGTCCACGGCCGCCCGGCCACGGCCACCCGGCGCAGCCGCCCGCACACCACCCTCACTCCACGAGCTTGCCCTCCTGGGACACGTCCCGCATGAGAGCCGTGATCTCAGCCGGGGCCTCGGGAATGGCCTCGTGCTCGACGCGGCCGGGACCGGCCCACACGAGATTCACCCGCAGCTGCGGGTCCTGCTCCGGGAAGTCCGAGCGGTTGTGGCAGCCGCGGGTCTCGCGGCGCTCCAGCGCACACTCGAGGGTCGCCCGCGCCGCCAGGAGCGACGACCGCAGGTCGAAGGCGTGCGCCAGGTCCTGGTAGCCGGCCTGGTCGGGGTGCACGCCGATGTTCGCGGCGCGGGCCTCGAGCGCGTCGAGCTCGGCCAGCCCAGCGCGCAGCCCCGCCTCGTCGCGGACGACGCCGCAGTGCTCCGTCATCGTGTCGCGGACCGCGCGCTGGAGGGCGCGGATGTTCTCGGTGCCGTTCGCAGCCAGCAGGTCCACGACCTCGGCGCGGGCGGTCTCGATCGCCTCCGGTGACCGCTTCTGCACGAGCTGCCCGCGGCAGTGCGCGGCGGCGGCCTCGCCGGTGATCCGGCCGAAGACCAGCAGCTCGATGAGCGAGTTGCCGCCCAGCCGGTTGGCGCCGTGCAGGCCCGAGGCCGCCTCGCCGATCGCGAAGAGCCCCGGCACGTCCGTGCTGTGGTCCTCCGGCCGCACCCACACGCCGCCCATCGAGTAGTGGGCGGTGGGGGCGATCTCGATGGGCTCGCGCGTGATGTCGAGCATCTGCAGCTCCATGAGCGTCTGGTAGACGCGGGGGAGGCGCTCCATGATCTGCTCGCGCGGCAGGTGGGACACGTCCAGCCACACGCCGCCGTTCGCGGTGCCGCGGCCCTCCTTGATCTCCGTGTAGGAGGCCAGCGCGACGCGGTCGCGGGTGGACAGCTCCATGCGCTCGGGGTCGTAGCGCTCCATGAAGCGCTCGCCCTGCGCGTTGCGGAGGATGCCGCCCTCGCCGCGGGCGGCCTCGGAGACGAGCGTGCCCGCGTCCGCCTCCGGCTCGAGGATGCCGGACGGGTGGAACTGGACGAGCTCCGCGTCGCGGATCCGGCCGCCGGCCTCGTACGCGAGGCGGAACGAGTCGCCCGTGTTCTCGTTGCGGCGCGAGGACGTCCGCCGCCAGATCCGGTTGTGGCCGCCGCAGGCGAGGATGACGGCGTCCGCGTAGATGAGGTAGCGCTCGCCCGAGTGCTCGTGGAACCCGTAGGCGCCGAACACCTCGCCGTCCTCGTTCGTCAGCACCTTCGTGATGTAGACGTGCTCGAGGATCGGGACGTCCACCTGCTCCGCGCGCCGGACCAGGGTCCGCTGGATCTCGAGGCCCGTGTAGTCGCCGGCGAAGGCTGTGCGTCGCCACGTGTGCGCGCCGAAGAAGCGCTGGGAGATGCGGCCGTCCTCCTCCCGGGCGAACTGCATGCCGTACCGGTCGAGGTCCTCGATGCCGCGGGCCGCGCCGGCCGTCACGATCTCGACGGTGCGGGGGTCGGCCAGCCCGTAGCTCTCCTGGAGGGTGTCCGCGGCGTGCTGCTGCCACGTGTCCTCCGGGTCCAGTGTGGCCAGTGCGGCGTTGATGCCGCCGGCGGCCAGCGTCGTGTGGGCATCGTCCCGAGGCCGCTTCCCCACCGCGAGCACGTCCACCCCCTGCTCGCGCAGCTCGATCGCCGCCCGCAGGCCCGACCCGCCCGTCCCCACGACGAGGACGGAGGTCGAGATCTGCCGTTCGCGGGCCGCGGAGGTGCGCGGGGCCTCGGCGGTGGGCTGGACCCCGGCGGTGGGCCGGGGGGCCCCAGCGGTGGGCTGGACCCCGGCGGTGGGCTGGGGACCCGCGCCCGAGGCCGTGGTCGCCTCCGACGACGGCCTCGCCTCCCCGGATGCGGGCGCGGGCTGGGAATCTGCGGTCTGGGACTGCGTGGTCGTCTCCGTCATGGTGGAGTCCTCCCCTGAGGGGTCGTCGTGCGAGTGCCCGGCGGTGCGCCGAGCGCTGTGCGCGACGGTACGGACCCGCGCGACTGCGAAGCAAGGGTAGCCTAACGTCGTGAGCGCAGGTGTCTCAGTATGCGGATGTGATATGAGACAAGCGGGCCTGACCTGCGGAGATGTGTCAGGTGGGGGCGTGTGCGCGAGGGGTCACCTGCGGGGCGCCTCGCGCTGGGGAGCCTCAGGCTGGAACGGCTGACTCGGAGACGGCCGGCTGGGCTGCGTGGGCTGCGCGGTTGAACTCCTCCTCGACGAGGTTCATGTTGACGAGGGCGCCGGCCATGACGCCGTCTGCCATCGCCGAGGCGACCATCGAGCCGGGGTTTGTGACGTTCCCGGCGGCGAACACACCGGGGA
>DWZY01000057.1 GCA_019117325.1 Candidatus Brevibacterium intestinigallinarum | reverse complement strand
AACTGGCTCTCCCTGGGGTGAGGAGTCGCCCTCCGGGCGACCCTCGATGACAGCCGACCCCCGGGGCGCACTTACAGTGGCTGGCCCGCTGTCATTGGACGATCCACTCTCACCGCCCGGCCTTGCCCTCGATCCAGTAGGCCTGGGTGAAGAAGGTCCCGCGCTCCAGCTCCCACCCGTCCCTGCAGACGCTGCGGACGGCTTTGACGTGGCTGCCCCCCCGCGCCCCAGGCCCACACATCCACGGGTTCGACCTCCAGCCCCCGCATCCACGCAGCCAGCTCACCGCCGTGATCACCCTGGGCGGGCGCGATCCACGTGAAGTCCAGCTGCGGATGCGTCGCGACCGGCAGTGCCGCGTGATGATCCGTGTGCGCATCCTCGACCGCCGCACTCACGCGCACGCCGCGAGCTCACGAAGGACCCCGCCGACCGCCACCGGCTGCTGCCCGGCTATCCGATGCACAGCACCGAGCCGATGCACCCCGCCGGCCCGACCACGACCCATCGGTCACTGGGCCCGTACCCGCCGACGCACTGAAGCTCCGCACCGTCAGGCGGGACGACTCAGCTCCTCCATGAGCGTCATCGGACCGCGTCGAGGAACCTCAGCACGGCCGGGGTGACCGCGTCGGGTCGGTCCCTCTGCACCCAGTGGCCCGCCCCCGTCACCACGAGCAGGCGAGAATCCGGGATCAGGCCCGCCGCGGCCTCGGCGCAGGACACCGGGACCCCCGTGTCCCGGTCCCCGTGGACGACGAGGGCGGGGACGGGGAACTCCGCGAGCCGGTCCGTGTAGTCCGTCTTCAGCCGCAGCAGTCCGATCTGGTCCCGCTGCCACTGCTCGAAGTGAACGAAGGCGGACTCGCGCTGGGCCTCCGCCAGGACCGCGTCCACCAGCTCAGGGGTGCGCTGGTCGGGGCTGCGCACGATCGCGACGAGGCCCTGCTCCAGCCTGCGATGATCGTTCCCGTACCAGCGCAGCATCCAGCCCATGAAGCCGGTGGCCACCGTCATCCACGTGGCGATGTGCGCGGGCAGCGCGAGGGGACCCCGGTACTGCCGACGCATGATCCCGTAGGAGCCGAACAGCATCGCGCCCGCGACACCGGCGGGCCGCTCGAGAACGTGACCGATCGTCAGCCCGCCGCCCAGCGACAGCCCGCCCACCACATAGCGCTCGAGTCCCAACGCATCGACGACCTCGCCCACGAGCGCGACGAGCCGCTCCTGCGTGAACCGCCAGGGCGCGGGGTCGCTCTCCCCCTGCCCGGGCAGGTCCGGCGCGACAACCCGGTGTCCGCGCGCGGCGAGGGCAGCACCCACGTCGCCCCACGACAGCCACGCGCTGTCCACACCGCCGCCGTGCAGCAGGAGCACGGGAAGCGGAGGCGCGTCGCGGGCGGCCGCTGCAGTCTCCTCGGGCTCCCATTCGAGGCACGACACCGTGCCCCATTCCAGGTCGATCGTCCTCCGTCGTGCGTGCGTCATCGCCGCCTCCCTCCGGGCCGTCCTCCCACGCTACCGGGTGGCGGACCCGCGGACACGCAGAAGCCCGAGACGGCCCAGCGACAGGAAGCCAGGGGCCCGTCGCTCTGCATGTGCAGAGCGACGGGCCCCTGGATCTGCGCGACCGGCTCCCGGATCAGCGCAGGACGACGGTCCTGCTGCCGGAGAGGAAGACGCGCCCCTCGCAGTGCCACTTGACGGCGTTGGACAGCGCCTTGCACTCGGCGTCGCGTCCAGCCGCCACGAGGTCGGACGGCCCGAACGAGTGGTCGACCTCGACGAGCTGCTGCGCGATGATCGGGCCCTCGTCCAGCTCGCTGTTGACGAAGTGCGCGGTCGCACCCACCGTCTTGACGCCCCGCTCCCACGCCTGGTGGTAGGGCTTGGCGCCCTTGAACGACGGGAGGAACGAGTGGTGGATGTTGATCGCCCGCCCGGTCAGCTCGCGCGCCAGATCGTCGGACAGGATCTGCATGTACCGGGCCAGGACGACGAGGTCGACCTCGAAGCGATCGACCAGCTCCAGCAGCTTCGCCTCCGCCTCCGGCTTCGTGTCCTTCGTGACGGGGATCCGGAAGAAGGGGATGCCGTGCCATTCGACGAGCTCCCGGTGGTCCGGGTGGTTCGACACGACCGCGGCGATGTCGATCGGCAGCTCCCCCACGCGGGCGCGGAAGAGCAGATCGTTGAGGCAGTGCTCGAACTTCGAGACCATGATGAGCACCCGGCGCTTCTCGCCCTGCGGCCACAGTTGCCAGGTCGCCCCGAACTCCTCCCCGATCGCCTCGAAGTCCGTTCGCAGCGCGTCGACGCCACCGTCAGACTTCGAGGTGAAGCCGAAGTCGATGCGCAGGAACAGCCGCTGCGTGTGCTGGTCGTCGAACTGCTTGAGCTCCTTGATGTCGCCGCCGTGGGTGAGCAGGGCGCCGGTCACCGCGTGGAGGATGCCCGGCCGCTCGTCGCATTCGAGGGTGAAGATGTAATCCTGCATGTCCGTGTCTCCTGTGACGATGGTGCAGATATGACGGGGGTGAGGTGCCGGCCTCAGTCAGCCGGCGGTCTCGGTCAGCCGGCGACGGCCTCGGCGTTGAGGAACTCCGCCATGCCGTCCAGCAGCCAGCGCACCGTGAAGTCCGCGAAGCTGGCCCGGGGATAGATGCGGTACTCGTGGTCCGCGGAGTGGTGGAGGATGACCGGCACCGGACCCAGCGCGGTGACGATCGCGCTCCCCACCCCGAAGGCACGGGGGTGGAGGTCCGCCTGACAGCTCTTCTCCAGGACCGCACGGGCCTGTGAGCCGCTCAGCTCGAGGATCGTGCGGTTGGCGGAGAGGTCGACGGCCTGCCCCGGCAGCCCCTCGAGGGCCGCCTCGGCCTCGTGGGACGCGCCCGGCTGCTGCCGGCGGGAGACGTCGACGGCGAGGAACTCGTCCGGGGACAGCCACAGGACGTGCAGTCCCGCGCTGTCACCGGTGACCTCGCCGACCCGGCGCGGCAGCGGCTGTCCCAGGGCGGCCTCGAGCGCTTGGCCCGAGGCCGAGTCCGGTTCCGCTCGCAGGCCCAGCTGGACAGCGAAGGGCAGTTCCCGCAGCCCGACGGCGTCGCCGCCGGCGTCACTCGCCTCGGACATGAGCGGGGCCAGGTGTGCGGCCGGTGAGACGCGCAGGTCGTCGAGCTGCGCGGTGGGTGCAGAGGTGGTCGTGTCAGCCATCGCGGCGGTTCCCTTCCGGATCGTAGAAGACGGGCGAGGTGATCTCGACGTCGATGAGGGTGTCCCCCAGCGGGGACTGGACGATCTCGCCCATCCTGTTGCGACCGTTCTCGACCATGGCGAGCCCGAAGGGCCGCTCCAGACTGGTCGAGATGTAGGACGAGGTGACGTGGCCGATCATCGGCACCGGTCCGGCCTCGGGAGTGATCGGGGTGCCCGCTGCGACGAGCTGCGCGCCCTCGGCCAGCCGGGTGCGGCCGTCGACGGGCAGCACTCCCACGAGGTGCTTGCGGTCCTCGCGCGCCGTGTCGACCCGGGAGTAGGAGCGCTTGCCGACGAAGTCCTTGAACTTCGAGACGATCCACTCCATGCCCGCGTCCTGCGGGGTCACCGTGCCATCGGTGTCCTGCCCGACGATGATGAAGCCCTTCTCCGCGCGCAGCACGTGCATGGTCTCCGTGCCGTACGGGGTGA
>DWZY01000056.1 GCA_019117325.1 Candidatus Brevibacterium intestinigallinarum | reverse complement strand
GACGATCGGCCTGCTGGCCGTCGTCTGCACGCTCGTCGCGATGATGCAGTCGCTCATCGCCCCGCTGCTCACAGTGCTGCCGCCGCAGCTGAACACCACTCCGGCTGCCTTCACGTGGGCTGTCACCGCCTCGCTCCTGGCGGGTGCGGTGAGCACCCCCATCGCCGGCCGTCTGGGCGACATGCTGGGGAAGAAGACCGTCATCATCGGACTGCTCATCCCCATGGTGATCGGCTGCGCTGTGTCCGCACTCGCGACGAACCTCCCTCTCATGCTGGTGGGCCGGACGCTCCAGGGCGTCGCGCTGGGGGCGATTCCCGTGTCCATCGCACTGCTCCAGGAGGTCGTCCCGCCGCACCGCAGGGCGACCGCGATCGCTCTGGCCAGCGCGTCGATGGGGATCGGGGGCGGCATCGCGCTGCCACTGTCCGCGGGCTTCGCGCAGTTCTTCTCCTGGCGCGCTCTGTTCTGGATCGTCATGGGTCTGGGCGCCGTGCTGACAGTCCTCATCGCCGTCCTCGTGCCCAGGGGGTCCCGCCCCGCCCCGGGCCAGCGGTTCGATGTACCCGGCGCGGTCCTCCTGGCCACGGGCCTCATCGCATTCCTCATCGCCCTGTCGCAGGGGTCCGTGTGGGGATGGACGGACTGGACGATCCTGGGCTCCTTCGGACTGGCCCTCGCGTCACTGTGCGCCTGGGCCGCCTGGGAGCTGCGCGCCTCTCAGCCACTGGTGGATCTGCGCGCGGCGATCACCCCGGTCCCGCTGCTGACCAATGCCGCCTCGATCTTCACGGGGATGGCCATGTACATCACCCTGGTCGCCACACCTCAGATCCTCCAGCTGCCGCCGGAGGACGGACCCGGTCTGGGCGTCTCCCTCCTGGCCGCCGGACTGCTCCTGCTGCCCGGCGGGATCATCCAGATGCTGCTGGCGCCGGTGGGCGGCCGCCTCATCAATGCGCGCGGCCCCAAGGTCGCACTGCTGGCCGGGATCGCGATCATCGCGTGCGGCTACGGCACGATGCAGGTCGCGTTGGCGAGCGCGGTGGGCCTCATGCTGGGCCACATGATCATCAAGGGCGGCATCGGCATCGCCTACGGCGCGATGCCCGCGCTCATCATGCGCTCCGTGTCGCCGACCGACATCGGATCCGCCACCAGCTTCAACACGCTCATGCGGCAGATCGGCAGCTCGATGGGGTCCGCGGTCGTGGGCGCGGTGCTGGCGGCGGTCGCCGTCACCGCGGGCGGCGAGGTCCTCCTCACGGAGGCCGGCTTCCGGATCGCGTTCCTCCTGGGCCTCATCGTCGCGCTCGTCGCCCTGGCGATCGCCGCGTTCATCCCGTTCCGCCGCTCAGCCGCCTGAGCGCGCACCCCGCACTCACAATCCGCGCAGCCCCGGTCCCCCGGGCCAGCCCGGTCCCCCGGTCCCGCCCGGCTCTCCCCTGCCACCCGACTCGCCCCTCCCGTGCGCCCGCCGCTCCCACTGCAGCAGCGCGTCGACGGAAGGCACCAGCTGGCCCGCCATCTCCCAGAGCACGGGCGCAGGCTGCTGGAACGGGTCGACGACATCGTCCGCGTCGGGGCCGCTGGGGACCGCGCGCCGGCGCCGGGCGGCCCACACGACCGCCGACTGCCACCGCTGCTGCGGCCATGCCTCCCTCTCGACGGGCACCTGCGGCAGGAGTCGCGCCAGTTCCCGCAGCGTGAATGTCTTCTTGAGCGCCCGAGGCACCCGCTCGACGATCGTCGCCCGGTGCCCCCGGTCCAGAGCCAGCACGACGTCCGCGTCGTGCACCTCCGACTCGACGAGGTTGCGGGCGCGGATGCCGTCGACACTCACGCCCAGCCGCCCCGCCAGCTCGACGATCTCCGGTGTGGGAGGCGAGCCCACCAGTGCGTGCGTCCCGGCGCTGCGCACTGCGAACGCGCCCGGCATCACTGCGTCGAAGCCCTCCTGCAGGAGCGCTTCGACCAGGGGAGACCGGCACACGTTGCCCGTGCACACCGCCAGCACGCGCGTCACATCCCCACCCACCTCCCACAGCGCGCTCATGCCGCACTGGCCTCCTGCTCGCCCGAGGCCGCCGTCACCTCACCGATCCCCGCCGGCACGATCGTGCCCCGCAGGAACGCCAGCATCTCCGCGGCCACCGCCCGCGAGCACAGACCAGAGGCGTCCTGTGCGGCCTCACTGCGCAGCGTGCCGGACCGCCATTCGCGCGCGATCGTCGCGGCGAGGCCGCGCACGTCCCGGTCTGCGACGAGTTGCGCGTACGGCACGTCGCGCACGCCCTTGACATCGAACGCGTACGTCCGGCGACCCACCGCGACCGCCTCGAGCATGACCCGCGGCAGTCCCTCCCACGTCGCGGTGTGGAGGAGCGCGTGCGAGCCCGCCAGGACAGCTGCCGCATCGGCCCAGCCTGGCACGTGGATCGAGTCCTCGAGCCCGCGACGGGACACGAGGGTGCGCGTCTGGTCCTCCAGCGCGCCCATGCCCGCCATCGTGAGCTCCGCGTCGACGCCCAGGTCGCGCAGCGCGTCCATGACGTCGACGGCCAGCCACGGGCGCTTCCGTTTGATGTGCTCTCCCACCCAGGCCAGGCGCAGACGGCCCGAGGTCGGCAGCGGCCTGCGCGGGTAGGCGTCCAGATCCAGCCCCACACCCGCGTGCAGCCGGCGCACCGCGTGGTCGGGCAGCCGGCGGCGGAACCATGCCTCATCATCCGAGTTGAGGGTCAGCACTCCCGCCGTCCGCACCAGCAGCTGGTGCTCGATCGTCTCCCACATCCGGTCCATGGGGGTGGCGAGGCGGTTCCAGTGCAGTCCGTGGCAGAAGTAGACGACCGGAGCCCTCAGGCCCGCGGTCCGCACCAGTGCGGATGCGGTCGCGGAGTTCGTCACGACGACGTCCAGTGCCTCCTCGATGCTCCAGACCCGCAGCTCCCGCTGGGCCCGCCGGGCGCTGAGAGCCGGACGGCGCGTGAGCCCTCCGATGAGCGTTCCGGGCAGGACCTCCGCGGGCGTGCCCGAGGCCGTCCGCACCGTGTGCCCGGCCTTCTCCCACTCCCGGACGATCTCCGGGAAGAACTGGTCGAGCATGGGCCCGACACTGGTGAGCAGTCCGATCCTCATTGCCATCCCCTCCGCACCAGACGTGCTGACTCGTACTCGTCCTCTTCCGCGTGCGCGCCCAACCGGCCGCTCACGCGACCGCGCGCTCCGTGCGCCGTGAGATCCCCGGCGTCCAGGTCGTCCGCGCCCTGCTCCCCGGCCCATGCCTGGCCCGGGAACTGACTCGCCGGCCGCAGGCCATCGGGCCGCAGCCCCTCTGCCCGCGGTCCTCCGCCGAGGCCGCCGCCGGCTTCCCTGCCGCCCGCACCGGGGCGGCCGCTCGCTTCCCGGTCGGGCTCCCGCCCCACGGTCAGCTCCTGTCCGAAGTCGTCGCGGACCGCCGCACCGTGCTCCACGTCCGGCGCGTAGCGGGCGTAGGCGTGGCCGTACGCGCCGATCTCGCCGTTGGCTGCGGACACCTTGTTGAGGACGATCCCCACCCGGTCCGCATCGACCAGCGCCAGGGCGCCCAGCGCCTCCTGCACCTCGGCCACCCGCACCTGCCCCACAGCGGCGACCAGGATGACCCGACCCACCTGCTGCGCCAGCACGAGGCCGTCGGCCACGGGCAGCAGCGGCGGACCGTCGATGACGACGAGGTCGAACTCCGCGGTCAGCTGCGCGATGATCCGCGCCATCTGCTGCGACTCGAGCAGCTCGGTGGGGTTGGGCGGGATCTCGCCGGCCGTGAGGACGTAGAGCTCGTCGTCGCCCCACGCCTGCAGCAGATCGCCCACCTCCGCCGCGCCCACCAGGGCCGTCGTGATGCCCGCGGCGTTCTCCAGCCCCAGCATCGACGCGACCCGGGGACGCCGCAGATCCGCGTCGACGAGCGCGACCCGCTTGCCCGCCTTCGCCATGACGATCGCCAGGTTGATGCTCGACGTCGTCTTCCCCTCGCCCTCGACGGACGAGGTCACCAGGACGGACGACGTGCTGTCGCCCACCTGCGCGTACTTGAGGTTCGTCCGCAGTCGGCGGAAGGCCTCGCCCCGGATCGAGTGCGCCGGCAGATCCGTCACGAGCGGCGTGCGCGCGGTCGTCGGATCCGCGGGCACGGTCGTGAGGACGGGCGCCCGGGTGATCCGGCGCAGCGCCTCGCGGCCGCGCAGGCGGGTGTCCAGCGCGGACCGCAGGAGTGCGGCTCCCACCCCGAACACGAGGCCCGCCACGACGCCCAGCACGACCGCCACCCACAGACTCATGCTGCTGCTGTGAGCGGGAGGCTCCGCGGCCTCGGCGACGGAGATGACGACCGGAGCGGCACCGGTGCCGGTCGGGTTCTCCAGGTCGGTGACGACCTCGACGAGGCTCGTCGCGACGGCCTCGGCGATGCGGGCCGACTGCGCCGGGGACCGGTCCGTCGCTTCGATGCTGATGAGAACGGTCTGCGGGTCGGAGGACGCCCGCACCCGCTTCGCGAGCACGTCCGGGGTGACGTCCAGGTCGAGCTCCGCGATGACCGGCCGCAGGACGGACCGGCTGTTCGCCATGTCGACGTACGTCTGCATCCGCTCCTGCGTGAACGCGGACCCCTGCTGGAGGTCGGTCGCGTTCCCCGTGTTGGGGATCGAGACGAACAGCTGCGTCTGGGCCGTGTACGCCCGCGGCGTCAGCAGACCGGCGCCCAGCCCGCCCAGCGCGCCGACGAGCGCGGCGGCGATGAGCAGGGCGACGTTCTGCCGCAGGACTCGCAGGTAGGACTTCAGTTCCATGATCTCTCCAGTCGTGATGGAACGCGCTGGGGTGCGCGGAGTCGCAGGGGTGCGGGGAGGCTGTCGTCGGCTCGCGGGGCGCGGGCGGCGGGCACCGTCCACGCGACCGCCAGGGCCAGCAGCATCCAGATGGGTCGGAAGTTCTGCAGGTTGAGGCTCACGGCCATGAGGGCCACCCCCGCGCCCGAGGCCAGGAGCAGGTGCGCTGCCGTGTCACCGGTGCGCACGAGGCCGACGACGGCGATGATCGGGAGCACGAGGAGGAGCGCGGAGCCCACGAGGCCGCCCTCCGCGAGGACGGACAGGTACGTGTTGTGCGCCAGCACCCCGCCCGCGGAACCGAGGAGGTCCCGGGATGCGGTGATGAACTGCCCCAGCCCCACGCCCGTGACGGGCGCGTGGAGGAACACGTCGATCGCGGCCTCCCACAGGCGGAAGCGGACGTCCTCGCCGAAGCTCACGCCGCGGCTGCCCTGGAAGACCGTGCTGATCGCACCGTCCAGGACCAGCACCGCGGTCGCGGCGACCCCCAGCACCGCGACGATCCGCAGCGCGCGCAGGGCGTGATCGCGGAAGGCCAGGAGGCACAGGAGGACCAGGACGCCGGCGATGCCCACGAGTGCTCCGCGGGAGAACGACGCGACGATGCCCGCGAGGATGGGGATGAGGTGCCAGCTCAGCAGGCTGCGGCCCGTGAGATGCCGGGCCAGCAGCGTCAGCGGCAGCGAGAGGATGAGGTACGTCGCGAAGGCGTTGGGGTCCTCGAACGTGCCGGTCGCCCGGAAGTCCATCGTCAGACCGGTCTCGACGCCGCGCTCGAAGAGGAGGGCGCCCACCGTGCCCAGCGCGCCCACGATCGCGGCGGTGAACGCCCAGGCGGTGAGGAACCGGCAGTCGCGGCGGAGGAGCAGGTCGCGGAAGACGATCGAGCAGATGACGAAGTAGCCCAGGACGACGAGCAGCTTGACCGCGTCCGCCACGAGGGCGACCCAGTCCTCCTGCGCGCCACCGGCGCTGCGGACCACCACGGTCCCGCAGGCCACGGCCAGGAACAGTGCGAACGAGGCGAAGGCGGCGCGGACCGGCCCGGAGACGTCTGCCGCGGCACGGATGCAGTCGGGGTCGATGAGAACGCGGATGAGCAGGAGCAGCAGGAACGCATCGCTCACGGCCAGGTTGAGCAGCATGCCGCCGGGCTCCACGTAGAGCGCCAGCGGCACGGTCATGACGAGCAGCACGGCGACGCTCACCCGCAGCACCGTGAGGACGACGAGCAGCAGCACGGCACCCGTGACACCGAGCGCCCACGTGGGTCCGGCCGCGACGAGCGCGGTGACCGCGACGGCGATCGGCAGGACCGGCCAGCAGCGCTCCGCCAGCGCGCGGACGCGCGCGGGGTCGACCGCGACGCGGCGACGAGGACTGTCCGCGATGACGACCGCGAACCCGGTGAGCGCGCGCACCGCCATCGTGACGGCGAAGGTCCACAGCGCACCCGTCAGGTCGAACGCGCCCAGGCCCACGAGGATCGCCCCGGTCACAGTGCCGACGACCAGCGCGGTCACGCTCACGGACATCGACAGGACGTACCGGTTGCGGACGACGATCGCGGTGTCCGCCGCGAACGAGGCCGGCACCAGGAGGATCGCGACCGCCAGCGGCAGCGCGTGCGCGCCCGCGACCGCGAACTCCGGGCCCAGGACGACGGGCAGCAGAAGGGCCGCGGCGCCCAGACCCGCCAGGCCCGGCACACCTGTGAGCACCGTCCACCGCAGGGCGGTCCGGCCCACGGCCGCAGGGCTCAGCCGTCCCTGCTCGTGCAGCGTGCGCGCCTGCGGGATCCACGACTGCGCGAGGCCGTGCAGCAGCACCTCGACCGCGACGAC
>DWZY01000055.1 GCA_019117325.1 Candidatus Brevibacterium intestinigallinarum | reverse complement strand
TCTTTCCACACGGTTGTCCACATCCCCGCGTCTAGACTGGGACAACGGAAATCATGGCAACGCGGCACTTCGACGGGCCAGCCTCTCGGGTCACACCGGGGCCCGCCGGGATGCCGCGACCACTGTCCCCGATTGGAAGGATGCGGTCACGTGTCAGCAGTCCGCGCCTCGAACGTCTGGAAGGTCTTCGGACGGAACGAGAAGGAAGTCGTCAAACGCATCAAGGCCGGGGCCGACCGCTCCGAGGTCGCAGACCTCGGCACAGCCGCCGTCATCGATGCCAGCTTCGATGTGAACCGCGGCGAGATCTTCGTCGTCATGGGCCTGTCGGGATCCGGCAAGTCCACTCTCATCCGCATGATCAACGGCCTCTGGGCGCCCTCTGACGGATCGATCGAGATCGCCGGCCAGGACATCAGCGCCATGGGCCCCACCCAGCTGCGCCAGGTCCGCCGCGACCACATCTCGATGGTCTTCCAGCACTTCGCCCTCCTCCCCCACCGCACGGTCCGCGAGAACGCGGCCTACGGCCTGGACCTCCAGGGCGTGGGCCGGTCCGAGGCCCGCGAGCGCGCAGACGAGTGGCTCAAGACCGTGGGTCTGGACGGCTGGGGCGACAAGTACCCCAACCAGCTCTCCGGCGGCATGCAGCAGCGCGTCGGCCTGGCCCGCGCGCTGGCCGCGGAGACGGACGTCCTCCTCATGGATGAGGCGTTCTCCGCCCTGGACCCGCTGATCCGCCGCGAGATGCAGGACCAGCTCGTCGAGCTGCAGAGCTCGCTCGAGAAGACCATCGTCTTCATCACCCACGACCTCAACGAGGCGATGTACCTGGGCGACCGGATCGCGGTCATGCGCGACGGCCGCATCGCCCAGATCGGCACCTCGGAGGACATCCTCACCCGCCCCACGGACGACTACGTCGCGAACTTCGTCCAGGACGTCGACCGCACCCGCGTGCTCACGGCGTTCTCGATCATGCAGGACACGAACGCGGTCGTCCGCCACACGGCCGGCCCGCGCACGGCGATGCGCCTCTTCGAGCGCGAGCGGGTCTCCGGCCTGTTCGTCATCGACAGCACCCGACACCTCCTGGGCACCGTCTCCGACCGCGTCGCGGTGCGGGCGGCCCGCGAGGGCGCCACGGCGCTGTCGGACTACGTCGAGACGGACGGCATCCTGACGGTCGGCCCGGACACGCCGCTGTCCGAGCTCTTCGCGCCGTCGTCCACGGCCCGCGTCCCGCTGGCCGTCGTCGACGACGACAATCGCCTGCTGGGGGTCATCCCCCGCATCGCCGTCCTCAATTCCATGTCGCAGGTGGGCCCGTCCACCTCGGAGATGCCCGCCGTCACCCCGCTGCCGGCGAACATCGACCCGCAGGACGAGGTCGATCCCTCGCAGGACGACGCGGACGCGCTGGTGCCCAAGCCGGGCATCGCCGCCGCCGAGGCCGGTGAGGGCGAGACGGACGAGCTCGGATCGGGTGACCTCGCCTCCGAAGCATCCACCGACGGCACGAAGGGAGTCGACCGATGAACTACGTCGCTCTGAGTTTCCTCGACTTCCTCTTCCCGCGGATCCCGCTGGGCCGCTGGGCCGACCAGTTCATCACGTGGTTCGGCAATGTCTTCGGCTGGCTGCTGGATGCCTTCTCGTGGCTCATGCAGAACACGTACCAGCTGCTCTTCGAGATCCTCGCGTTCCCGCGGATCCTCGTCGACAACGGCGTGATCGCGGATTCGAGCATCCTGCGGGCACTCCTCATCTTCGCGATGATCCTCATCTTCGCGGGGATCGCATGGGCCGCCGCCAACTGGAAGGTCGGCGTCTTCACGGTCGTGGGCTTCTACGCCATCTGGGCACTCGCCCAGTGGGAGAACGCGATGTCCACGCTGGCCCTGGTCCTCGTGGCCGTCATCGTGGCACTCGTGCTCGCGCTGCCCCTGGGCGTGCTGGCCGCGAAATCGCAGATCGTCTCGACGATCATCAAGCCGATCCTCGACTTCATGCAGGCCATGCCCGCGCTGGCCTACCTGGTGCCCGCGATCGTCATGTTCAGCGTGGGCGTCGTCCCCGGCGCCTTCGCGACGATCATCTTCGCGATGCCCCCGGGCGTCCGCCTCACGGAGCTGGCGATCCGCCAGGTCGCGGAGGACAAGGTCGAGGCCGCGCAGGCCTTCGGCGCCACGCCCACCCACATCCTCTTCAAGGTCCAGCTGCCGCTGGCCATGGCGACGATCATGGCCGGCATCAACCAGGTCATCATGCTCGCGCTGTCGATGGTCGTCCTCGCCGGTATGGCCGGCTCCGGCGGCCTCGGTGGCGAGGTGGTCGGCGCGATCTCCCGCCTGAACGTGGGCATCGGCGTCGAGGCCGGCCTGGCCGTCGTCATCCTCGCCGTGTACCTGGACCGCGTCACCGCGGGCCTGGGCAACAAGACCCCGCTCGAGCGTGCCAAGCGCGCGTCCTGAGCCCCACCAGACCACATCACACAGAAAGGGAGTCCTGACATGAAGAAATCCACACTCATGCCGCTGACCGGTGCTCTTGCCGCCGGCCTCCTCACCCTCACCGCCTGCGGTGCCACCGACGCCGACACCCCCGAGGCCGGCGGCTCCGAGGACGCTGCCGGCGGCGAGTGGGCCGACTGCACGCCCGGTGCGGAGTCCGCTGAGGTCGACCTCGGCTCCGACGAGAACACGGACATCACGATCGGTGCGTTCAACGGCTGGGACGAGTCCTTCGCCGCCGCGCACCTCACGAAGCACGTGCTCGAGGAGGACGGCTTCTCCGTCTCCATCGAGTCGTTCGATGCGGGCCCCGCGTTCACCGCGGTCGCCGGCGGCGACATCGACTTCGTCATGGACGGCTGGATGCCCATCACGCACGCGGACTACCTCGAGCAGTACGGCGACCAGCTGGAGACGGCCGGATGCTGGTACGACAACGCGAAGCTCACCATCGCGGTCAACGAGGACTCGCCCGCTCAGTCGATCGCGGATCTCGCGGACATGAAGGACGAGTACGGCGGCACGCTGTACGGCATCGAGGCGGGCGCGGGTCTGACCCGCGTGACCGAGGATGAGGCCATCCCCACCTACGGGCTCGAGGACTGGAACTTCGCAGTCTCGTCGACCCCGGCGATGCTCGCGCAGCTGAAGTCCTCGACCGAGGCCGACGAGAACGTCGCCGTCACCCTGTGGCGCCCCCACTGGGCATACGACGCGTTCCCCGTCCGCGACCTCGAGGACCCCGAGGGCGCGATGGGCGAGGCGGAGACGATCCTCAACTTCGCGCGACCCGGCTTCGCCGAGGACAACCCGCAGGTCACGCAGCTGCTGAAGAACCTCGTGATCGACGACGACAACCTCGCCAGCCTGGAGAACGTCATGTTCTCCGACGAGAACTTCGGCGGCGAGGATCTGGACGGCGCCGTCGAGGAGTGGGTCGGCGACAACGGCCAGTTCGTCGAGGACTGGAAGGCCGGCGCGCTGGGCTGATCACAGCGAGCTGATCGCAACGCGCTGATCACAGCAGTCGACGAGAGCCGGGAGCGTTTCGCTCCCGGCTCTCGTCATGTCTGCATCACGTGGTGCGCCCCTCGCGGGTCACCGCATGCGCTCGCTGTGCCTCACATCTTGAGCCACACGTCCGCGCCGTCCTTGAGGACTGCGCCTGCAGCTTCCAGCTGGGCTGGCCAGTCCGCTCCCGAGGCCGCCTCAGGATCCGCGGTCCCCTCCCCCAGTCCGTCGCGCACGAGGACCAGTTCGAAACCGATCGCCAGCGCCGCGTAGCCGGACTGCTCGAGCGCTCCGCGCCCGTTCGATCCCGCCAGGATGATGCGGTCGACGCCCAGGTCGTCCAGGCCCTCCGCGAGGTCGTCGACGCCCTCGAAGGCGTCAGGCACGGACGAGACGAGGACCAGCTCGTCCTCGCGGGTGCCGACGACGGAGTCGATCTGCGGCTGTGCGGCGGCCGCGTCGTCGCCCGCCTCCGCGTCGTCGGTGTCCGACTCAGTCCCGTTGTGGCTGAACCTGTCCTGCCCGGCCCCGTTGTGTGTGGCTCCGACCTCGTCCTCGCTGGCCGCGGCCTCGGCGGCTACGTGGACGATGACCCCGCCCACGCCTCGGGCGCGGTCGATGAGGTCCACGAGCGGCTGGGGCGGCGACTGCGGGAAGCGGTCCGGGGAGGCGTCGATGATGAGGAGTGCGTCCATGACCCCAGGATCCCATGGACGCGGCACGGCCGTGTCCCCGCCGTTCGCTACAGTGACGACATGACGACGTTCAGAGACGCACTTCGCACTGGCAGCCCGCAGGTGGGCCTGTTCGCACTCGAGTTCTCCACCGACGGGATCGGTGCGATCGCGGCGCGGGCGGGGCTCGACTGGATCCTCTACGACCTCGAGCACACCGGGTGGTCGCTGGACGCGGTCCGCAGCTCGATCGCAGTGTCGCGGCGCAGCGACATCACCGCGCTCGTGCGCGTGGCGGGCCATCGGAAGGACCTCGTCTCCACCGCTCTCGACGCGGGCGCGGAGGGCATCATGATGCCGTGGGTGGAGTCGGCACAGCAGGCTGAGGAGATGGTGTCGTGGATGAAGTACCCGCCGCTCGGCACGCGCGGGTCCGCGTTCGGCCTGGCCCACGACCTGTACGCCGGCGGGGATCCCGGTGAGCTCCAGGCCGCCGCGAACGCCGCGACGGTCTTCCTGCCCCAGATCGAGACTCCGGGCGCGGTGGAGAACGCCGCCGCGATCGGTGCGGTCGACGGCGTGGACGTCCTCTTCGTGGGTCCGCTCGACCTCACGACCAATCTGGGCGTCCCCGGTCAGTGGGATGCGCCGATCTTCCTCGACGCTCTCGACGAGGTGGCCCGCGCGGGCCGTGAGACGGGCACCGCGCTGGGCATCTTCTGCCCCACGCTCGACGTCGCCCGGGTGGCCTGGGACAAGGGGTTCACGGTGCTGAGCGACGGGGCGGACCTGTCCGTCTTCGCGCGCGGGCTCGCGCAGGGCATCAGCGCGATCCGGTCCCACGCGACCGGAGAGCAGGTCCAGGCCGCGACCCGGCAGGGCTACTGATCCAGGGCCTGAGGGGCTGGTCCCGGAGCTGAGGGGCCGATCCCAGATTCGTGAGTTGGAACCCTGAGGCCGGGATCAGCTCACCAGTCGGCGGGGCTGCTGACCGTCGTGCCCTCGACCTGCAGATTCGTGAGCGCGGCGACGGCCTGATCGCGGACCTTCGTGTCGCCGGTGGTGAAGTAGTAGGTGACGGTCACGTCGTAGAGCTTGCCGGAGATCGGATAGGAGACCGACGCGCCGACGGCGGATGTGGCCTCGTCGCTGAAGCTCGACATCGTCTCCTCGGGCCCCAGGTTCGCCTCGTACACCCACGAGTAGCCCGGCCCCACCTGTCCCGTGTGCTCGGCGACGACCTCTGTCGCCGCGTCGCTGAACTGGTACTTCTGCGTCGACGACACCGATTCGGACGGCGTGGACGCGAAGCCCGTGGAGCACATCACGGACAGCCGCGGCCCGTCGAAACCGCCCGTGGTGGGGAACGCCGCGAAGGACGAGCCCGACGTGTTCGAGGTCCAGTCGTCCGGCACGTGCACGCCCACCCGCGCGGGGCAGTCAGCGGTGAACGTGAGGTTCTGCTTCGTCATGCCCTCGAGCGCGGGGTCGGCGGTCTCCGTGGGCTCGGGCTCCGGACCCATCGTCGGCTGCGCACCCACCCGCAGCGGAGCGCCCGCCTCATCGGAGATGCGCACGCCCACCAGGCCGCAGCCGCTCACCAGCAGCACCGCGGCGCTGGCCGCCACCGCGGCGCCCCACCGGAACCGCTGCCGAGGCCCGTGCGGGGTCATGCTCCGTCCTCACCCGGCTGCGGGGGCTGGGAACCCTGCGGAGGCTGGGTTCCCTGCGGGTGCTGGGCACCCTGCAGAGGCTGGTTTCCCTGGGGCGGCTGAGGCTGCTGAGCCTGCTGTTGGAGGTACTGACCAGGCTGCGGAGGCTGGGACTGCTGCGGAGGCTGGTACGGCTGCTGGGGCTGCTGCGGGACGGGCGACTGCTGTGAGCCCGGCTGAGAACCCGCGTACGTCCCCGGCTGCGGCCCCGCGTGTGCGCCCGGCTGGGAGCCCGCGTATGTGCCCGGCTGCGCGCCCGAGTGCGGGCCTGGCTGGGACCCTGTCGGAGTGCCAGGCTGAGGACCAGTCTGAGCACCCGAGTGGGGTCCCGGCTGGGAGCCCACGTGAGCGTCCTGGTGGTGACCCGGCTGCGGCCCGGAGAGTGGCCCAGAATGAGGTCCTGACTGAGGATCGGGCTGTCCCTGCGGGGGCTTGAAGCGACGGTAGGGGCCCGAGTCGTAGCCGGGAGTCCCGGGTGCCGCCTGCTCGCCGGGCGCTCCCAGCGACTCGCCGGTGCTGGTGTCGACCAGCTCCCCGTTGACGGTCTGGATCCGGCGCTTCGAGGTGCGCCGGGGAGTGCCCATGATGCGGCGCTCCTCCGAGTTGGGCTCGCGCGGCGGCAGCATCTGACCGCCCGTCGACCCGGAGTGGGATTTCTGGTCCTGGAACGGCTGGACCGGTCGCGAGGCCGCGGCGGCACGGGCCCCGTAGCCCTCCAGCTGACCGGGAGGCGGCGCGTCGCCCAGCACCGGCAGGACGAGGCGCACCGCGGTGCCCACGCCCTCCTGGCTGAACAGCTCGACGGAACCGCCGTGGCGGGAGATGATCGCGCGCACCAGGGACAGGCCCATGCCGGAGCCGGCCACCTGCCGGACGCGGGAGCCGCGGTGCAGCTCGTCCCACACGACCTGCTGCTCGTCGACGGGGATGCCGGTGCCGGTGTCCGCGACCTCGACCACGACCCAGCGGTGCTTGTCGATGACCTGCTCGTTCGCGCGCAGCTCGACGGTGTCCGTGTCGGACGAGTACTTGATCGCGTTGCCCAGCAGGTTGAGGATCGCGGACAGCAGCAGATCCTCCTCGCCCAGCACGTCCGGCAGCTTCCACGGCGCGCGGGCGACGGTCGCGACGATCATGCGGTCCTCGGCTCCGGGCGCGGTGCGGGCGTCCTCGACGGCCTGGTGGACGAGCACGTCCATGTCGACGCGCTGGAAGTCGATCGCGCGGGACTCGACGTCCGCGAGCTTCCGCAGGTCGGCCAGCAGACGCGCCACGCGACGCGCGGATGTATCGATCTGGCGGGCAGCGGCGGTGATGATGCCCTGGTCGGGGACATCGTCCTCGGCGGCGCTGCGGACTGTCGCGACGGACGTGCGCAGGGCTGTGAGAGGGTTCTTGAGCTCGTGGTCCAGGCGGATGAGCATCCGGTTGCGCCGCTGCATCGCGTCCGCATCCGCGCGTGCCTGCGTCTTGGCGACCTCGGCCTCGCGCGTCGTCCTGATCCAGCGGAGCAGGAACCACACGCCCGCGGCGATCACCAGGGCCAGCACGAGCAGCAGGACCAGCAGGAGCCAGACCCGGATCTCGAAGACGAGATAGGAATTCATCGTCTCACCTCAGCGAATCGGCGCCCGTGACGGGCGCGACGAAGCGGTAGCCGCGGCCCTGCACCGTGGCGATCCAGCGCGGGTCGGCGGCGTCTTCCCCCAGCACCCGTCGCAGCTCGGCGACGCGCGAATCGACGGCGCGCGTGCCCACGGCGTCGTCGAAGCCCCAGAGGACCTCCAGCAGTCGCGACCGCTCGACCAGCTCGTCCGCGTGCATCATGAGGTACTCCAGCAGCGTGAAGCCCTTGGGAGTGATGACGAGCTCGCGCTGACCCAGCCAGGCCCGTCGCCCCACCCGGTCGAGGGCCAGGCCGAACGTCGAGGTGAGGACCGAGGCCGTCGCCAACGGTGGGCCATCGTTGCGGGTCCGGCGCAGCACTGCGCGGACCCGGGCGACCAGCTCGTGCGGGTCGAAGGGCTTGTTGAGGTAGTCGTCGGCGCCCTCCTCGAGCGCCATGGCCCGTTCGACGGCCTCACCCACCTGGGTGAGGAGGACGACGGGCACCCAGTTCTCCTCACGGCGCAGCGTCCGCAGCACCTCGCGGCCGTCCGCCCCGGGCATGAGGACGTCCAGGACGCACGCGTCCGGGCCGTGCCGGCGGATCTCGTCGAGGGCGAGCTTGCCGTCGTTCGCGGAGATCACGCGGAAGCCGGCGCGCTCCATGAAGGGGACGACGGAACCCAGGACGTCCGGTTCGTCATCGGCCACGAGGACCAGGGGTGCAGTGGGGTCAGCGCCCCGCGTCGGGCTCGTCATCGTGGTGTGTCGTCCTGTCTGCCGCTGCGTCCTGTTCTCCCGCGGCCGACGCGCTCTCCGCCGCCGCCCGCTCCCGCTCCGCCACGTCGCGCGCGTGGGCGCGCGCGACCGCGTCGTCCAGTTCGTCACGGTACAGCATGGAACGGCGCAGGTGCTTCGTCCGATAGCCCGCGCGGCCGATCATGTGGGCCGCGACCGGAACCGTGAACAGCTGGAACAGGACGATGAGGATCATCGTGGAGATCGGGCCCCAGTGCAGCGTCTGGAGGCCCACCGCGAACATGACGAGCACCAGCCCGAACAGCTGCGGCTTCGACGCCGCGTGCATGCGCGAGAGCAGGTCGGGGAACCGCAGGGCGCCGATGCCCGCCGCCAGGGACAGCAGGGCCGCGCCGATGATGCAGAGCGCGGAGATGACGTCGAGGATCATGCGCGCTCACCCCCGTCGGCGGACCCGTGCCGGGACTCCGGCACGCCCGGTTCCACTCCCTCGACGGTGCCGATCGATCCCGTGCGGTGGTCCTCGCGCCCCATCCTGCGGTAGCGGGAGGTCGTGCGCAGGTCCGCGCGGGACACGTACCGGGAGACGCCCACCGCACCCACGAAGCCGAACATCGAGATGACGAGCATGACCGGCAGCAGATCCGCCCGCCCCGTGAAGGCGAGCAGTCCGCCCAGCGCGCACATGATCGTCGCCAGCAGCGCGTCCGTCGCGATCATGCGGTCGAGGATGGACGGGCCGCGGACGATCCGGATGATCGCGATGATGGCGGCGGCCAGGAAGATCAGGCCCACGACGAGGCCGGTGATCTGAGCCAGCGGGGTGTCGAGAGTCGACTGCGGGATCACGTCATCGGCGGTCATCCGTTCCCCCTCGCTTCCTTCAGCTGGCGAGCACGACGCGCGCGCTCGCGGATCGTGAGGCTTTCGAGACGCGGCGGCTGGCCCCGCTCGCGGCGCGCGTCGTTGAGTGCCTCGATGTCGTGCGGCGACCCGATCGCGTAGATGAGCAGCGTCTCGATCTGGTGCGTCTTCATCCGCACCTTCTCGATCTCCTCCTCATCGGCGCAGTTGAGCCCGTGGACGAAGACGACCGCGCGGGCCCGGTCGATCTCGATGACGAGCGACCCCGGGATCAGTCCGTTCACCATCGTGACGAGGGTGATGAGCAGGTCGGACCGCGTCGCCAGGTCGACGGCCACGACGGAGCCCGCGGAAACCGGTCTCGGCCGCACCGTCAGCCAGGCCACCTGGATCGAGGACAGGAGCACGTTGAGCATGAACCAGAACACGAAGACGGTGCCGTAGAGGAGGTTCAACCGACCGGAGAGCTGGATGGGCGGCAGATAGAACGCCCGCACGACCGTGAAGGCGACGACGAGGCCGCTCAGGATCGTCAGGACGCTCACGGAGTCCCACAGGAAGACCCACACGAGGATCAGCACGACCAAGTAGAGGAGCTGCTCGACGAAGCTCTGCCTCTTGCGTCTGCGCGCGCCCATCACTCGTCCTCCTCGGGCACGGGAGCGTAGCGGCCGTCGCCCACACCGTCCGCGCCCTCGCCGTCCAGCACGGTCGATGAGTACGAGGTCGGACCGATGAGACCGTCCGCGGCCCTGGTCGAGATCTGCCACAGCGGCTGCGCCAGGACCGTGAGGAGGCACGAGACGACGACCATGGCGGTCGTGGCGGCCACCATGAGGATCGGCGAACGGTTCCGCGAGGTCCAATGGCCCTTCTGCGCGAGCGCCAGGCGACGCTCCTTCGCCTCCTCGACGAGCGCGGGGGTGGGCTCGTCCGCGTCCGCCGCATCGCGCCAGAACGCCAGGTTCCACGACTTGCCGATCGCGTAGAGGGTCAGCAGCGAGGTGAGCGTGCCGATGCCCACGAGTGTCCCCACCAGCCAGTCGGAGGTGTGGAAGCCCGCGGTGAAGAGGGCGACCTTCCCGATGAAGCCGGAGAAGGGCGGGATGCCGGCCAGGTTGAGGGCCGGGATGAGGTAGAGGCCGCTGATGAACGGCGCGAGGGTCGCGAGTCCACCCAGTCTGCGCAGCGAGGTCGAGCCCGCGCGGAGCTCCAGGAGGCCGATCGCCAGGAACATCGCAGTCTGCGCGACGATGTGGTGCATCGTGTAGTAGATCGCCGCGGCCAGACCCAGATGCGTGCCCATCGCCACGCCGAACAGCATGTACCCGATGTGCGACACGAGGGTGAAGGACAGGATCCTCTTGATGTCCGACTGGGCGATCGCACCCAGGATGCCCACGAGCAGGGTGAGGCCGGAGACGACCAGCAGGGGCACGCGCAGATCGGAGGTCGCGAAGAGGACGGTCTCGGTCCGGATGATCGCGTAGATGCCCACCTTCGTGAGCAGACCCGCGAAGACGGCCGTGACCGGTGCGGGCGCCGTCGGATAGGAGTCCGGCAGCCAGAAAGAGAGCGGGAAGACGGCTGCCTTGATGCCGAAGCCGATCAGCAGCGCGACGTGCAGGATCAGCTGGATGTCCGCCGGCAGCTCGGAGAGCCGCTCGGACAGGTGCGCCATGTTGACGGTGCCGGTCGCGGCGTAGATGAGCGCGATCGACGCGAGGAAGATGAGCGACGACACGAGCGAGATGACGATGTACGTGACGCCCGCGCGGATCCGCTCCGTCGTCGCGCCCAGGGTGAGCAGCACGTAGGACGCGGACAGCAGCATCTCGAAGCCCACGTAGAGGTTGAAGAGGTCGCCGGCCAGGAACGCGTTCGACACACCCGCGCACAGGATGAGGTAGGCGGGGTTGAAGATCGAGACGGGGGTGTCGTCGGAGACCTCCGCATCGGAGGAGTCCTGGCCCACCGCGTAGAGGTAGACGCTCAGCGTCACGATGCTGGAGACGACGAGCAGCAGAGCGGCCAACCGGTCGGCCACGAGTCCGATGCCGAAGGGCAGCGCCCAGCCGCCCACGGCCAGCACCTGCGGACCCTGCTGGTCGACGAGAAGCAGGAGCAGGACGGACACGACGGTCGTCGCGCTGAGCGTCGCGATCGTGATGCCGGCCTGCACCCGCGAGCTGCG
>DWZY01000054.1 GCA_019117325.1 Candidatus Brevibacterium intestinigallinarum | reverse complement strand
CCAGGCGGATGCGATCCTCCGGCACCGTCTTGCTGACGGGAAGGAGCCGGACCTCGTGGGGGTCACGGCCTGCACGCTGGGCGGCGGTGGCGATCTTCGCTCGCACCTGCGCGAGGCGGTCCCGGAACTCCTTGACGGAGGTCGAGGTGCTGTAGTCGTCGTGGTGGATGATGCCCTCATCGGAACTTGACATATGCCAAATCTAACATGGTCTATGCTGTGCGGCATGAGTGATGCAGAGTCAGGCCCTCAGCGGTCGGACGCCACCGGGCCGCAGCTCGCGATCGTAGGGTCGACCGCGGCCCAGATCGCCGGCAGCGTGCGTGCGCTGCTCGACGCGAACGCCCTGGCGCCCGGCGACGGGCTGCCGTCCGCGCGGGACCTGGCCGCGCGGCTGGGGGTCAACCGCAACACGGTGGTCGCCGCCTACCGGCAATTGGTGACCGCGGGACTCGCGGTGACGAACCGGGGCGCCGGAACCCGGATCGCGCGGAGGTCGGGGTTCCCGGAGGAGGGCTTCACTCCGGACACCGCACTGCGCGACGTGGGCAGCGGCAACCCGGACCCCGCGTTCCTGCCCGACCCCACCCGGGTCCGCCTGCCGTCCGCACCGCCCGTGCTCTACGGGGAGCAGACGATCGACCCCGGGCTGGGCGCATGGGCGCGGGACATGTTCGCCCGCGACGTCGACCGTCCGTTCGAGCTGACGGTCACGAACGGCGCGGTGGATGCGACGGAGAAGCTCCTCGCCCAGGCACTGACCCCGGGGGAGTCGGTCGCGCTCGAGGACCCCTGCTTCCTCACGAGCATCAATGCGGTGCGACGGGCCGGGTACCGCCCGGTCCCGGTGGAGATCGACGCGGACGGGATGCTGCCGGAGGCGCTTGCCCGGGCGCTCGCGGACGGAGCACGTGCGGTCGTGTGCACGCCGCGCGCCCACAACCCGACCGGCGCGAGTCTCACGGAGGAGCGCGCCGCCGCTCTGCGCGCAGTGCTCGCGGACCACCCGCACGTGCTGGTCATCGAGGACGATCACTTCTCCGCGCTCGCCCGCACGCCCTACCGCTCGATCATCCCGGACGGACACCGCCGGTGGGCGCTCATCCGCTCGTTCTCGAAGATCCTGGGGCCGGACCTGCGCGTGGGCGTCGTGGCGAGCGATCCGGACACCGCACAGCGCTTCACCGCGCAGATCGGCGCCGGGTCGACGTGGGTGAGCCACCTCCTGCAGCGCACCGTGCACGCACTCGTCACGGATGAACAGGTGCAGACGACGGTGGAGAAGGCCGCACAGCACTACACCGCCCGCAACGACGCGTTCGTCGCCAGGCTGGCGGAGCGCGGCATCGCCGCGTGCAGCACCGACGGAGTGAACGTGTGGGTCGATGCGGGCCCCGAGGCCGACGCGCATCGAGTCCACACCCAGCTCATGCTGCGCGGCTGGGTCGCGCGGACGGGGGACAGCTTCGCGCTCACGGAATCGACCGGTGTCACGAACCTCCGCCTCACCGTCCACCAGCTCGATGACGCTGGGGCAGAACAACTCGCCCAGGCCCTCGCGGATGCGATCGCAGCCGCCCAGCGCGCACACGCGTGACGGGACCGAGCCGTCCAGCCTCACGACGACTCACCCGTGCCCCACAGCCGACGACTTCTCACCGTCCCACCACGCACCACCGACTCGCCCCACCCGACCTGAAGGAGACCCCGTGTTCACCGGACTGAGCGCCTTCCCGCTGACCCCCGTCGTCGATGACCGCGTCGATCTGGACTCGTACGCCCGGCTCATCGCGCATGTCAGCGAGGCGGGGGTCGATTCGATCACCGCGCTGGGCTCGGCGGGGCTGTACCCCTATTTCACGAGGGAGGAGCGCCGTGCCGTCGCCCGCACCGCCGTCCAGCACGCGGGGGACACGCCCGTCATCGTTGGGGTGGGTGCGCTGCGGACGCGGGACGTCCGCCAGCACGTCGCGGACGCCCAGGAAGCCGGAGCCGCCGGTGTCCTCCTGGCCCCCATGTCCTACCACCCGCTCACCCGCGACGACGTCTACGCGCTGTTCGAGGATGTGGCGGGCGACCTCTCCGTCCCGCTCGCGGTCTACGACAATCCGACGGTCACCCGCTTCACCTTCGACGATGACCTCTATGCGGCGGTCGCGGCCCTGCCCGGAGTGGGGTCGATCAAGATACCCGGCGTTCCGGCGGGAGCAGAGGAGGCTGCCGCACGGGTCAACCAGATCCGCGCGCGCATCCCGGGGCACGTGACGGTCGGAGTCTCCGGCGACGCGCATGCCGCCCGCGGGCTCCTGGCCAGCTGCGACGCCTGGTACTCCGTCATCGGCGGGACCATCCCGCAGACTGCACGGACGGTCTCGGATCCCGCTCGGAAGGGCGACCATGAGGCGGCCCTGGCCGCATCGCAGCGGTTGTCCCCGCTCTGGGACCTCTTCGCCGCACACGGCGGAAGCCTGCGCGTCGTCGCGGCACTCGCCGAGAGCCTGGGCCTCGCCACGGCTCCCGTGCTGCCGCGCCCCCTGCTGCCCCTCGACCCGGCCGCGCGGGCAGAGGTCGACCGAGTGGCCGACGCACTCTCACTCACATGAGCGCAGAGCGGTCCGAGCGGCCCGGGCCGGGACGTGACCCGGCGGCGGATCCGACCCCGGCCACCCGTGCGGGCAGCGGCGGGCTGCCGTTCTCGGGACCTTCGGCAACGGCGGCTGGTGCGTCCGCCACCGCAGTGCCGCGGGGCGGGCTGGCACGCTACGTCATCGCGGCGACGCTGGCCCGGACGCCCACCGGCGGCGCGGTCGTGGGGATCGTCCTGCTGGTCACCGTGCACGGCGGCCCGGAGTGGTCGGCCGGACTGCTGGCCGCGTGCATCACCGCACCGCACCTCCTGGGACCGTTCGTCGCCCGCTCCCTGGACGTGGTCCGCGATGGGCGGCTGGTGCTGGTGCTCGCCTGCCTGCTGCACGGCGGCCTCCTCATCGCGGCCGTGCTGCTCTATCCGCTGCTGCCCCTGCTCGCCGTCGCCGCGCTGCCCGTGGCCGCGGTGGGCTTCGCCGCCGTCACCGGGTCCGAGGCCGCGGCTGCGGGCACGCTGACCGCCGCCTATGGCGCGGGAGGCCTGGGGGCCTCGGTCTTGCTCATGGTGCGCCCGCTGCGGACCGACGCGGATCGGTCGATGACCTGGTTCGCCGCGAGCGTGGCCGCGATGCTGGCACTCACCCTGGTCTCGACGACCCTCTGGGTGGCGCTCGTCCTGTACGCGGTGGTGGGCGCGTGCAACTCGATCTTCTTCGCGACGACGCTCGCGGCGCGCAGCGAGTTCGCCCCGGACACGGCCCGCGCACAGATCTTCGTGTGGGTCGGCGCCCTCAAGATCGCGTCCGGGGCCGCGGGCACGGCGCTCGCGGGCGCGCTCATCGGCCCCGGCGTGCTGCTGCCCGTGGCCGTCGCGGCTGCGGTCGCGGGACTCGCCGCCGCACTCTCTCAGCTGGAGCGGCGGCGAGCCTGACCGTCAGGACTTGCGGGCGCGGTGCTTCTCCCAGAACTCCGGCTGCGTCACCTCGTCCGTGCCGTCCCACGCGTCGATGCCCTGGAGGTCGGCCATCCGGTCGCGGTGGAACAGCGGCTCCTGCCCGGCCCGACGCTGATCCATGTAGTCGCGCAGGACTCGCAGGACGACCGGGCTCAGCAGCAGGACCGCGATGAGGTTGATGAACGCCATGATCGCCATCGCGATATTCGCCGCCGTCCACACGGCATCGAGGGCGACGACGGCTCCGCCGAAGACGGCCGCCACCACGATGAGGCGGTAGACCGTCAGCGCGCCCTTCTTCCGCGTGAGGTACTCGATGTTCGTCTCGCCGTAGTAGTAGTTGCCCAGGATCGAGCTGAAGGCGAAGAAGAAGATGGCGGCGGTGAGGAAGTGGACGCCCCACTCGCCCACCTGGGCGGCGAGTGCGGTCTGCGTGAGCTGCGATCCCTGCGGGGTGCCGTACTCCGGATTCGACAGGAGGACGATGAAGCCCGTGATCGAGCAGACGAGGAGGGTGTCGAAGTAGACGCCCAGCGCCTGGACCAGTCCCTGCTTCGCCGGGTGCGAGGCGGATGAGGCCGCGGCCGCGTTGGGCACGGAGCCGATGCCGGCCTCGTTCGAGAACAGGCCGCGGCGGATGCCCTCCATCATGATCGTGCCCAGTGCGGCTCCGGCGATCGACTGGAAGCCCAGGGCGTCCGTCACGATCGTGCCCAGCATCGCGGGGACGGCGCCGATGTTGAGGATGACGACGATGATGCCCAGGATCAGGTAGAGGACGGCCATGACCGGCACGATGACGGCGGCGATCGCTGAGATCCGCTGAACGCCGCCCACGAAGGTGATGCCGGCGGCCACCGCGATGATGAGACCCACGATGATCGAGAAGCCGCTGCCGGAGGCCTCCGTGCCGAAGCTCGCCGCCAGCGAGTCGGTGATCGAGTTCGACTGGACGGTGTTGAAGACGATGCCGTAGACGACCGCGACGATGACCGCGAAGAGCGCGCCGACCGCAGGGGCGTTCAGCCCCTTCGTGATGTAGTACGCGGGCCCGCCGCGGAAGGCGGTGCCGGCCTTGACCTTGTAGAGCTGGCCCAGGGCGGACTCCGCGAACGCGGTCGCGCCGCCCACCACCGCGGTCACCCACATCCAGAAGACGGCGCCGGGGCCGCCGATGCTGATCGCCAGTGCGACGCCGGTGATGTTCGCTGTCCCCACCCGGCTGGCGGCGGAGATGCAGAAGGCCCGGAACGGCGAGATCTGCTTGTTCCCGTCAGCATCGTGGCCCGCAGGTTCGCGGATCAGCCGGAGCATCTCCGGCAGCAGCCGCAGCTGGACGACGCCGGTCCGGATCGTCAGGTACAGACCGACGGGGACGAGGACGGCCACGAGCACGTAGCCCAGGAACCCGTCGACACTGGTGATGAACGAGGTGAACGTTTCCATCGGAGGAGCCTTCCCGGGAGGGAGTCGGGGGTGCGCGGCACAGTTGCGCACTGTGCACTGTGGACCCCAGTCTGTCACTCCCGCGACGATGCGGCGCGGATCCGGCTCCGCGGCCCGGGAACCGGACCGCGTCCGCGTGAGCCGAACACGGCCTCGGCGAGGTCAGCGGAAGATCGTGCCCAGCCTCTCCAGCCCCTCCGCGATCGTCTCGACAGGGTTGGAGACGAAGCTCAGCCGGATGGTCGACGGGCGCGGATCTGCGACGTAGAACTGCGCGCCGGGGATGTAGACGACGCCGGCCTGCACCGCGTCGGTGATCGACTCGTTCGCGTCGAAGCCCTCCGGCAGGTTGGCCCACAGGAACATGCCGCCCATGGGGGTGTTGAGCGTGTAGCCGTCGGGCAGGACCTCATCGAGGCCTGCGACCATCGCATCGCGGCGACGCCGATACTCCGCGCGCACTGGGACCAGCTTCGCGTCGAGGTCGTTGTGGGTGAGCCAGTCGACCGCGGCCAGCTGGTCGATCGTCGAGGTCTGCAGCGAGGTGCCCTGCTTCGTCGTCGCGAGCGTGTCGAGCACCTCCTGGGGTCCCCGGATCCAGCCGATCCGCAGGCCCGGGGCCAGCACCTTCGACAGCGTCCCCAGGTACAGGGACTTCTGCCGCAGGCGGGGGTCCGCGCTGATGGGGGTCATCGTCCACTCGTCGTAGCGCAGCTCCGAGTACGGGTCGTCCTCGATGAGCCAGATGTTGTAGCGGTCCAGGACGTCCGCGACCTCGCGGCGGCGGGACTCCGGCATCGTGACGCCGGTGGGGTTCTGGAACGTGGGGATGAGATAGAGCGCCCGCGGCTGGTACTGGAGGATGGCCGATTCCAGCGCCTCGGGCACGAGGCCGCCGGAGTCCGTGTCGACGGGGCGGAACTGGGCGCGGGAGAGGGAGAACGCCTGCAGGGCGGAGACGAACGTGGGGTTCTCCGTCAGGACGATCGAGTCCGGGTCGAGGATCACCTGGCCCACCAGCCCCAGGCCCTGCTGGGACCCGGACGTGATGAGGACGTCATCGGCCTCGGAGTGCAGCCCGTTGTGGGTCATCCGTGCCGCGACCGCCTCGCGCAGCTCCGGCTCGCCCTCCGTCGACGAGTACTGGAGCGCGCGGGCACCGTGCTCCTCGAGCACACGCTGGTAGGACTTCCCGATGCCCTCGACGTCGAAGCTCTCGCTGGCGGGCGCCCCGCCGCCGAAGCTGATGACCGAAGGATCCTGGGCGAGTGCGAGCAGCGCGCGGATGGGCGAGCCCCCCAGGGAGGACACGTGCGCGTTGATCGGCGGCATCGGGACATGTCGTGCGCGAGTGACCATGCTCACATGGTGGACGTCGGCCCGAGGCGGGCGCAAGAGG
>DWZY01000053.1 GCA_019117325.1 Candidatus Brevibacterium intestinigallinarum | reverse complement strand
GGGCTCCCGCGAGACGGAGTTCTACGCGGAGGTCGCCCGCCTCGTCCGCGCCTCGGACGTCGATCCCGTCATCAACATGACCGCGGGCATGGGCGGCGACCTCGTCATCGACCCGGAGAACCCCACGGTCTCCGTCGACGGCACGGATCTCGTCAACCAGGCGGAGCGCCTCACGCACGTCGAGGCCCTGCGCCCGGAGATATGCACCCTGGACTGCGGCACCCTCAACTTCGGCGAGGGCTCCAGCATCTACATCTCCACCCCGGACATGATGCGGGCCGGTGCCGCGCGCATCCGCGAGCTGGGCGTGAAGCCGGAGCTGGAGATCTTCGACACCGGCAACCTGTGGTTCGCCAACGTCATGCACCAGGAGGGCCTCCTGGACGATCCGCCGCTCTACCAGCTGTGCCAGGGCATCCCCTACGGCGCTCCCGCGGATCCGGGCCTGCTCCAGGCGATGGTGAACATGCTGCCGTCGACCGCGCAGTTCACGTCCTTCGCGATCGGCCGCAACCAGCTGCCGTGGGTCGCGCAGTCCGTCCTGCAGGGCGGCCACGTGCGCGTGGGACTCGAGGACAACCTCTACCTGGCCAAGGGCGTCAAGGCGACGAACGCGGACCTCACCGACCGCGCCGTCAGCATCATCGAGGGCCTGGGCGCCTCCGTCGCGACCCCGGACGAGGCCCGCGAGATCCTGGGCCTCCCCGTCGCCCGCGAGCAGCGCGCCAGCGCGCAGGCCACCCACCCCGCGCTCGCACAGGAGGCCTGACATGCAGCTGAGGAGCATCGAGTCGATCGACACCGTCGCCTGCGTGGGCGCCGGCACTATTGGCGGCGGCTGGGCCGCCTACTTCCTGTCCCGCGGCCTGCGGGTGCGGGTCTGGGACCCCAGCCCGGTCGCGGGGGAGAAGCTCGCCCGCCTCATCGACACCGCGTGGCCGGCGCTCACCCGCCTGGGCCTGGCCGAGGGCGCGGACAAGGACGCCTGGACGATCCACACGGACCTCGCCGAGGCCCTGGACGGCGCCGGCTTCGTCCAGGAGTCCGCGCCCGAGGACCTGGCCATGAAGCAGGACCTGCTGCTGGGCATCGCCCGGGCCGCCGCCGAGGACGTGGTCATCGCCTCGTCCACGTCCGGCTACCCGATGACCGACATGGCCGAGGCCGCGGCCGCCGAGGGCCTGGCCGACCGGCTGGTCGTGGGCCACCCGTTCAACCCGCCCTACCTCATCCCGCTCGTCGAGGTCGTGGGCGGGCAGCAGACGGCTCCGGCCGCGGTCGACTGGGCCTCGGACTGGTACCGGGCGATCGGCAAGTCCGTCATCACGATGGACCGCGAGGTCCCCGGCTTCATCGCGAACCGCCTCCAGGAGGCGCTGTGGCGCGAGGCGCTGCACATGGTGAACGAGGGCGAGGCGACGGTCGACCAGATCGACCGCGCGATCACGGACGGCCCCGGCCTGCGCTGGCCGCTGCAGGGCCCCATGCTCACGTTCGCCCTGGCCGGCGGTGAGGGCGGCATGGCGCACATGCTCGACCACTTCGGCCCCTCGCTCCTCTCGCCCTGGACCCGCCTGACCGCCCCGGAGCTCACGCAGGAGCTGCGCGATGCGGTCGTGACCGGCTGCGACGACGAGGCTGATGGCCGCTCGTTCCCGGACCTCGTGACCGCACGGGATGCCGCGATCATCGAGATCCGCAAGCTGGTGGGCGAGCTGCGGGCCACGCTTCCCGGTGCCGCCGAGCACGAGGCGCCCGTGGGCGGTGCGGCGTGAGCGATCAGACCCTCTCGACGTACTCCACGCCCGTGCGCGAGGAGTGGATCGACTACAACGGCCACCTGTCCGAGGCGTACTACGTCCTGGTCTTCGGCTTCGCGACCGATACCGCGATGGAGGCGCTGGGGCTGGGCGAGGACTACCGCGCGGCCACCGGCTGCTCGCTCTACACGGTCGAGGCCCACGTCCGCTACGTGCAGGAGGTGAACCGCGACGCGCAGCTCGAGGTGCGCACCCTCGTGGCGGGCAGCGCCCAGAAGAAGCTGCACCTGGCGCATGAAATGCGCGTGGACGGCGAGATCGTGGCGACCGAGGAGATCCTGGGGATCCATGTCGACCAGACCAGCGGCCGGGCGACGGTCCTGCCGGAGGCGACCCGGGCCTCGGCGGTGGAGCACACCGTCCCGGCACCCGCGTGGGTGGGGCGGTCGGTCGCGATCTGACGATCCGGCCGCCCCGGCGGCATCGCAGTGCGGGGGACCCCGCGAGGACGTGAGGCGCAAGGACGCGCAGAGACGCGCAGTGGGCGCGAAGGCGCGCAGTGCGCGCGAGGAGTGAAGGGACAACACGATGACAGACCGATCCGGATCGCTGCCGGGGGCCGCAGGGCTCTCCCGTCGGCGGATGCTGGGAGGTGCGGTGGGCGCGGGGTCGCTGGGGCTGCTCGCCGCGTGCGGGCCGGGGCCCGCGGCCCGCGTCGACATGAGCGGAGGGCCGCGCTCTGGCGGTGTGCTGCGCGTGGGGCTGTCGGGAGGGTCGTCCGCGGACATCGTGGATGCGCACATCCCGGTGAACTCGGGCGACTCGGCCCGCGTCATCAACCTCTACGACACCCTCCTGCTG
>DWZY01000052.1 GCA_019117325.1 Candidatus Brevibacterium intestinigallinarum | reverse complement strand
GTAGTCGATGAGGACATTGAGCAGGCGCTCGTGGACGTCCGCGTGGACGTAGACACGCTTGGTCGCCAGGCAGTACTGGCTGGTGTTCGCGAAGCAGGCCCAGAAGATCTGTGGAGCGATCGCCTCCACGTCCGCATCGGGGAGGATGACCGCCGCATCGTTGCCGCCCAGCTCCAGGGTGACCCGCTTGAGATCGCGCCCCGCGGTCTGCATGACGGCTCGGCCCGTCGCGGTTGAACCCGTGAAGGCGATCTTGTCGATGCCGGGGTGCGCGGTGAGTGCGGGCCCCAGGTCGTGGTCGCCGGTGATGACGTTGAGGACGCCCGCTGGCAGGATGTCGCGCGCGATCTCGCCCAGCAGCAGGCCGGTCAGCGGTGTGAAGGGCGAGGGCTTGAGGACGATCGTGTTGCCGGTCAGCAGTGCCGGGGCGATCTTCCACATCGCCAGGGTGACGGGGAAGTTCCACGGGACGATGCCCGCGACCACACCGATCGGGACGTGTCGGACGCGGGCCACGTGCACGTCGTCGTCCACGGCGGTGCGGGTGGGCAGCTCCATGTCGGCGAGTGCGCGGGCCCATTCGAGGGCGCGGCCCACCTCGCCGCGGGCGGCGGCGAGCGGCTTGCCCTGCTCGGCGGTGAGGAGGCGGGCGAGGTCCTCCGCACGGGCCTCGAGAGCGTCCGCGTAAGCGACGACAGCCGCCCGGCGCTCCGCCCATGGGCGGGTGCGCCACGTGGTGAACGCGGTGCGCGCCGCGGCGACGGACTCGTCCAGCTGCGCGGTGTCCGCGGCGGGAGCATGGGCGAGGACGGCCTCGGTCGCGGGGTTCACGACGGTCAGCGGTGCGGCGGCGCCCGCGACGGCCTGCCCGTCGATCGTGAGGGCGAGAGATGCGGCGAGCTCGGTGACAGAGCTGATGGTCGCGGAGGACTGGGTCATGGCGTGCTCCTGGGTGGTGGGACAGGTGGCGGTCAGACGGCGTCGGGGTGCTCGTCGTCTCCTGGCATCGGGATCTCGTCCATGGGGACGCCCGCGGTCTCCGGGATGAAGCGGAGGGTGATGAGGGTGACGACCGCCAGCGCGATGATGTAGACGGAGAACACCCACTCCAGGCCCTGACCGGTGAGCCACGTGTTGAGGTAGGGAGCGGTGCCGCCAGTCAGGGCTGCACCGACGGACGACCAGACGCCCACGCTCGTGGACCGGGCCTCGGTGGGGGCCTGCTCGGCCATAACGGTCGAGTGGATCGATGCCTGCGCCGCCCACACGATGAGCGCCAGCGACTGCGCGATGAACAGGGTCCAGGGCTCATCGGTGAGGAGCCAGCTCACGGGGAAGACGACGACCATGACCGCCAGGGACCAGATCTTCAGCTGGCGCTTGCGGCCGATCCGATCCGACAGCGCACCCCAGAGCGGAAGCGCGATGAGGGCGATGATCTGGGCACCCAGGCTGGCGAGGTATGCCCCGTTCTCATCCATGCCCTTCGAACTGATCGCGTAGGCGGAGAAGAAGCTCATCCACGTGTAGTAGAGGACCATGGTGAGCGAGGTGAGCAGGACGATCCTGATCGCGATGATCGTGAGGTGCTTCCGGCTGACCTGCGTCCGTGCGGATGCGGGCTCCTCCTTGACCTCCTCGAAGAACTGGCTCTCCTCCGCCTTCCTGCGGACGAAGAGCGCGGCGAGGGCGAGGACTGCGCCGATGCCGAACGCGATCCGCCAGCCCCAGTCGTTCATGGGCTCCGGCGCCAGGAGCGACGTGAGCAGCGCACCCAGTGCCGTGGCCGCCATGACGCCCAGCGTGACGGTGAACATGATGCTGGATCCCCAGAGTCCGCGCTTGTCCTTGGGTGCGATCTCCGCCAGGTAGGTGTAGGCGTTGCCGGACTCGCCGCCGTGGGCGATGCCCTGGATGAGGCGGGCCGCGAACAGGCCCAGGGACGCCCACACGCCGATCGAGTCATATGTGGGCATGACGGCGATGAGGCCGCTGCCGACTCCCATGAGGATCATGGCGATGACGAGCGCCGTCTTCCGGCCCAGCTTGTCGCCCACGCGGCCGAAGATGAGTCCGCCGATCGGGCGCGCCAGGAAGCCGCCGGCGAACACGCCCAGAGTCATGAGGACTGCGGAGGCGCCGTCGGTGTGATCGAAGAAGTTCGCCGCGATGTACGTCGTGAAGATCGCATAGACAGTCCAGTCGAACCACTCGAGGAAGTTCCCGGAGACGACGGCGACGAGCGAGGTGGTGCGCTGTCGCCTGGACAGGGACTGCGCGGGCGGGGGAGTGGACGGCGTGGTGATACTGGAGTGCGTCATCGTCGGCCTCATCCCACCAGGACGGTGCGACCCGTCGCGGTTCCGTCGGTCAGAGCGCTGAGGCTCCGGGCGGTGTTCTCCAGGGTGAGCGGCTGCTCTGTGATCGGGATGCGCGGCAGGTCCTGCGACTTCGCCATGTCGACCAGGGCGCGCAGGTCCGCGAGGTTGCCCACGTAGTTCGCGAGGATCGAGACGGCCTTGAGCGGCAGCATCGCGGTCGAGACGGCGGTGCTGCCGCCGAAGAGGCCCACCGGGACGACGGTCCCGCCCTTGGCGACGGCGGCCAGTGCGAAGGCGAAGGTGTCGCCGGTGTTCACGAAGTCGACGACCGCCTGGACGGGGCCGCCCAGGTGCTCCGCGAGGCCGGTGTCGCCCAGGCTTCGCGAGTTCACCGTCACGTGCGCCCCCAGCCGCGCGGCGTTCTCAAGATTCGCGTCGGACACGTCGACAGCGACGATCCGGGCTCCCGTCATGCGCGACAGAAGGGCGATCGCCGCAAGGCCCACGCCGCCGGTGCCGATGACGGCGACCGTCTCCTCGTCCGTCAGCGGCAGCACGCGGCGGACGGAGGAGTACGAGGTGAGGCCGCTGCAGGCGAGGGTCGCGGCCCAGCTGGGATCGAGGCCCTCGTGGTCGACGAGGACGTCCGAGTCCGGCACCAGGACCTCCGTGGCGAACCCGCCCCAGCGGAACACGCCGATCGCACGGCTGGTGGCGCAGAGGTTCGAGTCACCGGCGAGGCATCGGCTGCACTCACCGCAGCCGATCCACGGGAACACGATGCGGCTGTCGCCCGGCTGGACTCCCTGGGCATCGGGGCCCACGGCGATGACCTCGCCCACGATCTCGTGGCCGAACACGGCCGGGTACTCCAGGCCGCGATCCGCGATCGACAGCCAGGCTCCGTCACCCAGGTCGTAGCCGCCGGAATGGCTGTGGGT
Source organism: Candidatus Brevibacterium intestinigallinarum (assembly GCA_019117325.1). Lineage (GTDB taxonomy): Bacteria > Actinomycetota > Actinomycetes > Actinomycetales > Brevibacteriaceae > Brevibacterium > Brevibacterium intestinigallinarum. Next base: position 2,913 of record DWZY01000052.1, on the reverse strand, counting down.
GTCCGTGTGGCAGACGCCGCTGTGCGTGACGCGCAGGAGCACCTGACGGCCGGTGGGGGAGGGGGAGTCGATCTCCATCTCCTGGAGCGGGGCATCGGGGCCCGTGGTGGCGAAAACCTTCATGGAGCATCTCCTGTCGACATCGTTGTCCTGCAGATCGCACGGCACAGTGCGAAGTCCGGGTCGTCTGTGAAGCTAATGGATTGTGAATGCCCCTGTCCAGGTTTTTCGTACAGGATCTCGAAGAAAAGTACATTGATTCTTGCTGTGAACGATATTGATTCTGGCCGAGGTGGTGAACCTGAACTGCTGTCACCGCACTCAACAACGGGGATCCCGCACAGCGGACTCACCGCGCGACTGCAGGGCGGTTCTGTTCGAATGAGGAACGAAGGACCGCCGTCCGATGCTGTCGTGACGAGACCGAAGGAGCGCCCATGGCACACCACACGGGACCCCGCACCGGCCGTCCGCCGGTCCTCGCCGCGCGCGGGATAGTGACGAGTCCTCACTACCTCGCCTCCGAGGCGGGGAACGCGGCGCTGCGCCGGGGCGGGTCGGCTGTCGACGCGGCGATCGTGACGAACACGGTGCTGGCCGTCGCCTACCCGCACATGGCCGGGCTGGGCGGTGACTGCTTCATGCTGCTGGCCGGCGGACCGGTCGACGGGGTGGAGGCGCTCGAGGCGAACGGGCCCGCGGCCTCGGCGGCGACGCGGGAGTTCTACGCGGAGGCCGGGCACGAGGCCCAGATCCCGATGCGCGGGGCGCTGGCCGCACTCACGGTCCCGGGGGCCGTCGACGGCTGGCGGGAGGCGCACGAGCGCTATGGTCGCCTGCCCTGGGCGGACCTGTTCACGGATGCGATCGAGCTGGCGGAGAACGGCGTCGCGGTCACCCGGTCGCTGGCCGACTGGATCGCGACCGACTGGAACCTGCTCAAGACCGACGACCGGATCGCAGATGTGTTCGCGGCGGGGGAGTCGCCGGTGCGCGAGGGTGCGCTGCTGCGGCAGCCGGCGCTCGCCGCCACCCTGCGGAGACTGGCAGAGGGCGGTGCCCGCGGCTACTTCTACGAGGGCGAGTTCGCGCAGGCCTTCACCGCGGCCCTGGCGGAGCAGGGCTCGCCTCTCCGGGCGCAGGATCTGGCGGACTACCGCGCGCGGTGGGTCGAGCCGATCTCCACCACGTACCGGGGGCGCACCGTCTACCAGCTGCCGCCGGCCACGCAGGGCATGGCCGCACTGCAGATCCTCAATCTGCTGGAAGGCTTCGACCTCACGGCGATCCCGGAGGGCGGGGCAGACTACTACCACCTCATCGTCGAGGCGGTGAAGGTCGCGTTCGCAGACCGCGACGAGTGGCTCACCGACCCCGGCTTCGTCGACATCCCGCTGGAGACGCTCCTGTCGAAGGAGTATGCGGATCAGCGGCGGAGCCTCATCAGCATGGAGCGTGCGCTGGACGGGCCGGCGGTCGAACCGGGTCTGCGCCACGGAGATGATGCGGCCAGGACGGCACCCACGGGTGACACCGTCTACTTCGCGGCGGCCGACTCGCAGGGGATGATGGTGTCCATCATCCAGTCGCCGTACCACGACTTCGGATCCGGCATCATCGCCGGTGAGACGGGTGTGATCCCGCAGAACCGCGGCTCGTTCTTCTCACTGGACGCGTCTCACCCGAACACGCTGGAGCCCGGGAAGAAGACGTTCCACACGATCATCCCGGCCCTTGTCATGGAGGACGGGGAGCCGGTCCTGGCCTACGGCACGATGGGCGGAGAGGGACAGCCGCAGACGCAGGCGGCCGTCCTCACCCGAATCATCGACTACGGCTTCGACGTGCAGCAGGCGATCGAGGCGCCGCGCTGGCTGTACGGGCGCACGTGGGGCGTGTCCGACTCGGACCTCAAGCTGGAGGCCCGGATCGAGCCGGAGGTCATCCGGGAGCTGGCGCTGCGCGGACAGCCTGTCGCGATCACGCCGGCCTGGGACGGGACGCTGGGCCACGCGGCGGCGATCCGCAGGCATCGGGACACGGGCCTGTACGAGGGCGGCGCGGACCCGCGCGGCGACGGCCAGGCCGTGGGGCACTGATCCTGCGCGTGCTCAGACGCGGGGTGTCCGGATGCCGTGGGTCCGGATGCCGTGCGGGCCGATCATGGTGGGCCGATCCTGCGCGTAGGGTGAGCGCATGACTCACTCCTTCAGGCAGGTCGACGTCTTCGGTTCCGGTCCGTGCACGGGCAACCCGCTCGCGGTCGTCCTGGACGCGGAGGGGATCGACGAGGAGACCATGCGCAGGTTCTCCATCTGGTCGAACCTCTCCGAGTGCACGTTCGTCCTCCCGCCATCGGACCCCGGTGCCGACTACCGGGTGCGCATCTTCGCCCTGGGCACGGAGCTGCCGTTCGCCGGTCATCCGACGTTGGGGACAGCGCGCGCCTGGCTCGATGCCGGTGGTGTTCCTCGTGAGCAGGGACTCGTCGTCCAGGAGTGCGCCGCCGGACTGATCCCCGTTCGCATCGAGGACGAGATCCTGGCGTTCGGTGCGCCGCCGCGCATCCGATCCGGCGCGGTCGACCCGGAGCTGCTGACCTCCGTCATCGAGATCCTCGGCGTGGATCCGGCTCGCGTGGTCGACGCGGAGTGGCTGGACAACGGTCCCGGCTGGGTGGGCGTCCTCCTCGACAGCGCGCAGACCGTCCTGGACCTGAGCCCGGATGTGTCCGGGCATGCGGGTGCCTGGAAGATCGGCGTGATCGGTGCCCAGGACGCGGATGCGGATACGGACTTCGAGCTGCGCGCCTTCTTCGGGCAGGAGAGCGGATCCATGCGCGAGGACCCCGTGACGGGCAGCCTCAATGCCGCCGCCGCGCAGTGGCTCACTGCGACCGGGCGCGCGCAGGCG
>DWZY01000051.1 GCA_019117325.1 Candidatus Brevibacterium intestinigallinarum | reverse complement strand
CGCCTCGCACGCATAGGCGGCGAGGATCCGGGAGTCCCAGCCACCGCTGAGGGTGGAGACGAACCGGTGGTCGTCGGCCAGGGTGCGCATCTCGTGGCGGAGGGCGTCTGCGACGTCCTCGATGCGGGCAGAGGCATCGGCCTCGACGTCCAGCCACGGCCAGCGCTCCCGCTGGAAGCGCACAGTGCCGTCCTCGACGGTGACGGACTCCCACGGTCGCAGGCGGCGGACACCATGGACGGTGGTCCGCCCGCCCAGCGGCGCGCCCACAGCCAGCACGTCCGCCCACGCGTCCCAGTCCGCCTGGACCGGGCGCTGGGTGGTCAGCGCGCTCAGGTGCGTGGCGAACCGGGCGGTCGAGGCGTCGTCTGCGACGTAGACGGGCACGGCGCCGGAGATGCCGCTCAGCAGCTCGTCTCGGCCCTCCGTGTGCCGCAGGACGAGGGCATCCGCGGTGCGCGCGGTCGTCGCGTCCGTCAGGTGTGAGGAGTGGATGGTCCGCGGCGCCCAGGCGACGGTCGAGTCGTCGATGCGCGCGGTGGGGCCGTGGACGGCCGTGGCGTTCGCGTCGGCGTTGTCCGGGCCGTCTGCAGCAGGGAGGTCCGCGGCGGCCGTCCCGAACAGGCCGCCGTCGGTGCCCAGCGTGCCGACGATGTCCCGGCCCTCTGCCCGCGGCGCGGGCCCAGTGGGCTGGTCAGCGCGCACCCGCGGCACCTCCGCGGCCGCGGCCCAGGACACGGTTCACAGTGGAACGGGGGCGGCGGCGCTTGGCCTGATCCAGCATGTGCGCGTCCTCGACCGCCTTGACGAAGTCAACGGCGTCCACGGTCCAGTTGAGGTGGCCCTTCGCGTAGTCGTACCCCGAACGGCCCAGCCGGACGCGCTCGTCACGGTCCGCGCGCCACTGCCGGACGACCCGTGCAGCCGCGTCCACGTCCCCGAAGGGCACGACCGCACCGCTGTCCGCGCGCTCGACCAGCTCCTTGGGCGCCCAGTTGGGGGTCGTGATGACCGGCACCCCGTGGGACATGTACTCGATGACCTTGGTGGGCTGCGAGTTCGTGTAGTTGGGCTCGTCGTGCAGGAGGCTCACTCCGGCCAGTGCACCCCGCAGCCGGCCCAGCGCCTGGTCATTGGGCATGAAGCCGCGCCAGTCGATGATCCCCTCGTCCGCCGCGGCCCGCAGCTCGTCCTCGATGTCGCGCTCGGCCGGGCCGATGATCTCGACGGTCACCTCCGGGACGCGGCGGGCCAGCTCGATGAGCTCTGCTCCCCCGCGGGGACGCGTGATCTTCCCCAGGTAGACGACGCGGTCGTCGCCCGGCTCCGCCGGCTCCTCCTCCGGCACGCGGACGGAGTTGGGGACGACCGGGTGAATGCGGGTGAACCGGTCGCGGTAGCCGTGCTCCGCCAGGAGCAGCCGGTAGTTGAATTCCGCGTACTGCTCTGCCGCGACCGCACCGGCGCTCAGCACGGGGCGCAGGCCGGGCGGCGCCCAGTCGCGCATGTGCAGCGCGGAGGCAGTGTCCTCGTGGACGTCCCAGATGATCGTGGCGTCCCGGCGGGGCAGCAGCGTGGCGGACAGGAGCAGGTCCGGATCGTGGAGCAGGATGACATCGGCGCTGCGGGACATCCCTGCCAGCAGGGTGCGCGCGGCGCCGACGGCCTTGAGCCGGTTCCGTCCCCGCGCCCGCGGCAGGTCGATGCCCCACACCCCCTCGGGCGGTGTCCGGTCGAAGGCGGTGAACGGCGCCGCGTAGGCGACCTCGTGCCCCGCCTCGACGAGGGCCGGCAGCTGACGATGTCGGATCCTGGCGTCCTCGGGATCATGCACGACGGTCACAACGAGGATGCGGAGGGGCGAAGCCATGGTTGGTAGTCTACGTTCCGTCACGTTGCCCGGAGAAAGCCCCTCGCGCACCCCGCGCGGCGGCCTTCCCACCAGCCCCGGAGGAGCCGCTTTGGCCGTAGATGCAGTCGTCATGGGTCTGGGATACGTGGGCATGCCGCTGGTGCACGCCGCGGTCCACGCCGGTCTGGACGTCGTCGGATTCGATGTGTCCCGGGCCGTCGTCGACGGGCTGACGGAGTCGCGCTCGCACATCGACGACCTGTCCGATGCGGACATCGCAGAGATCCGGCAGCGCGGCTTCCGCGCCACCTCCGACGACGCAATCCTGGCGGAGGCGGACACGATCGTCATCTGCGTGCCCACGCCGCTGGACGACGACAGCCGCCCCAACGTGGGTGCCGTCGAATCCGCCACCCGCGCGATCGCCGGCCGCCTCACCCCAGGCACCCTGGTCGTGCTGGAATCCACTACCTACCCTGGCACCACCGAGGAACTGGTCCGTCCCCTGCTCGAGGAGAGCGGGCTGAGCGCTGGCGTGGACTTCCACCTGGCGTTCTCACCGGAGCGGATCGACCCGGGCAACCCCACCTACGGCCTCGTCAACACCCCCAAGATCGTGGGCGGCCTGACACCGGAGAGCACACAGCGGGCCCGGAACTTCTACGGCCGCTTCATCGAGACGACGATCGCGGCGAAAGGTCCCCGCGAGGCGGAGACGGCGAAGCTGCTGGAGAACACGTACCGCCACGTCAACATCGCCCTGGTGAACGAGATGGCCCAGTTCTGCCACGAGCTGGACATCGACCTGTGGAACGCGATCGACATGGCGAGCACCAAGCCGTTCGGCTTCCAGGCCTTCTACCCCGGCCCCGGTGTGGGCGGGCACTGCATCCCGATCGACCCCAACTACCTGTCGTACAACGTGAAGTCGCGTCTGGGTTACCCGTTCCGCTTCGTCGAGCTGGCGCAGGAGATCAACTCATCCATGCCCGCCTACGTGGTGCGCCGGGTCCAGGACATGCTCAACGACGACGCGCGCGCCGTGCGCGGTTCGAAGGTCCTGCTGCTGGGCGTCACGTACAAGCCGGACATCTCTGACCGCCGTGAGTCCCCGGCGATCCCGCTGGCGGAGGCGCTGCTGGAGCACGGTGCGGACCTCCAGTACCACGACCCGAACATCCAGGAGTGGACCGTGGCCGGCGTCGACGTCCCCCGCGTCGAGGACGCCCTGGCCGCTGCGCCCCAGGCGGACATCGTCGTCGTCGTGCAGAACCACCGCGAGTACGACATCGATGCGATCGCACGCGCCTCGAAGCGGTTCCTCGACACGAAGGGCAAGGTCACCGTCGACGGCGCACAGCGCCTCTGACTGAGCTCAGCGGGAGGTGCGGTCGAGACCCTCGCTGGCGACGACCTCGGCAGCGGGGTCCTGTGCGCCCCGGTCGGGGAACACCCACGTGCGGTAGGCCCAGAAGCGGAAGATCATCGCCAGGCCGATGCCCACGACGTTGGTGGAGATGTTGTAGGACAGCGGGTCGTGGAGGCCCAGCAGGTACCAGCTGACCCCCAGCGGCGCGACGACGATGACCATGCCGATGAGGTTGACGACGACGAACTTCCACATGCCGGACAGTGCGGAGCCGGAGTCGCGCTGCCCATAGGTGAGGAAGCGGTTGCCCACCCACGCGACGGCCATGGACACGATGGTTGAGACGACCTTCGCCTTGACGGGGCTGGCGACCAGCAGGGCGGGGATGCCCAGGAAGCCGAAGAGGAGCAGGTTCGACAGGCCCACGTCGACCAGGTAGGACACGCCGCCCACGGCCAGGAAGGACAGGACCTCCCGGAACAGCCTGCGCCGGTCCGCCCAGCGGGCCAACCACGCGTCGCGCAGGCGCATCCGCAGGCCGGGCGAGCCGTCGCGTCGGGTTTCCAACATCCCAGTCCTCTGTCGTCCGGATGCCCGCCGGCCGCAGGCGCGGTGGGCGAGCACGTACCGGTGCACTCTACGCCCCGAGGCCGTGTGCCCCGCGCAGGTACACGCGGTCATGGAGCGGTCTCAGGGAGTGCTCGGGTCAGAAGAGTCCGGAGATCGTCCCATCCGCCTGCACGTCGATGCGGTGCGCAGCCGGATCCCTGGGCAGCCCGGGCATCGTCATGATGTCGCCGCAGATGACGACGATGAAGCCCGCACCCGCGGACAGGCGCACATCGCGCACCGTGAGCTCGTGGCCCTCCGGCGCACCGCGCAGCGAGGGGTCGGAGCTGAGCGAGTACTGCGTCTTCGCGATGCAGACCGGCAGGTCGCCGTATCCCTCCCGCACGTACTGGTCGAGGGTGCGGCGGACGGCGGTCGGGATCTGGACGGAGCCCGCCCGGTAGACCGTTCTGGCGAGCGCCTCGATCTTCTCTGCGGGGTGCGCGGTGAGCTCGTAGGGGTGGCGGGGTCCGCGACCGCTTGCGGTGCTCCGCTCCTCTGCCGCGGCGATGACGGCGTCGGCCAGGTCGAGCGCGCCTGCGCCGCCGTGCGCCCAGTGCTCGGCAGAGACGGCGCGGACGCCCTGCTGCGCGAGGTGCGCGATGGCGGCCTCGACCTCGGCGTCCGTGTCGGACGGGAACCGGTTGAGGCTCACGACCGCGGTGAGGCCGTACACGTCGCGCAGCACGGACAGGTGGTGCTCGAGGTTGGGCATGCCCGCGAGCATCGCCTCGACGTTCTCCTCCTCGAGCGCGTCCTTCTCGATGCCGCCGTGGTACTTGAGCGCGCGGACGGTGCCCACGACGCAGACCAGGTCAGGCCAGAGGCCGGTCGCGCGGCACTTGATGTCGAGGAACTTCTCCGCACCCAGGTCCGCGCCGAAGCCGGCCTCCGTGATCGCCCAGTCACCCAGGGCGAGCGCGGAGCGGGTGGCGAGCGCGCTGTTGCAGCCGTGGGCGATGTTGGCGAACGGCCCGCCGTGGATGAATGCGGGCGTGTGCTCGAGGGTCTGGACGAGGTTGGGCGACAGTGCGTCCCGCAGCAGGGCCGTCATCGCGCCGGCCGCGCCGATGTCGTCGACGGTGACGGGCTGGCGGTCACGGTTGTGGGCGACGACGATGCGGGCCAGGCGCGCCCGCAGGTCCGCCACACTGGTCGACAGGCAGAACACCGCCATGACCTCACTCGCGACGACGATGTCGAAGTGGTCCTCGCGCGGGACCCCGCCATTCAGCCCGCCCAAGCCGATCGTCGTGTTCCGCAGTGCCCGATCGTTGAGGTCCATGACGCGGTTGATGTGGACGCGGCGGGGATCGATGTCGAGTGCGTTGCCGTGGTGAATGTGGTTGTCCAGCATCGTCGCGGCCAGGTTGTTCGCCAGCGCGATTGCGTTGAAGTCGCCCGTGAAGTGGAGGTTGATGTCCTCC
>DWZY01000050.1 GCA_019117325.1 Candidatus Brevibacterium intestinigallinarum | reverse complement strand
GATGTTGGGCTCGTCGTCGACGACGAGGAGCGTCGCTTCGAATTCGGAGGCTGGGGTCTGGTTCGTGCTCGTCATGATTCAAGTGTGACGACGCAGTCTGGAAGTTTCCTGGATCTCGCCTGAATGCGATTGTGTGGTCCGTCACACATGGGCGCCCGCGAAGGAATCTGCTGTGGCGCGCTCCCAGTCCCTGGCCCAGCGCGGCGGCGGGTCGGTCAGGAGCTGACCCGGACGCAGCCACTCGTGCAGCTCGGCGTAGGAGACGACCTCCGTCTGCGAGATGCGGCGCATGAGCATCGAGCGGTGCAGTTCATGGGGTCCGTTCGCACCCAGTGTCGCGATGAGCTGCACGACCTCGGTGACGGTGGCCCGGTGGTAGCGGAAGACGCGCTCGCCCTTCGTGACCGGATCGAGGCCTCGGGAGAAGCGGGGGTTCTGCGTCGTGATGCCGGTGGGGCAGCGGTCCGTGTGGCACTTCTGCGCCTGGATGCAGCCGACCGCCATCATCATGGGGCGGGCCGCCAGGCAGAAGTCGGCGCCCTGAATGAGGCGGCGGACGATGTCGTGCCCGCTGGCAACCTTGCCCGCTGCGCCGATCCGGATGGTGTCGCGCAGGCCGGCTCCCACGAGTGCCTCGTGGACGATGAGGAGGCCCTCCGTGAGCGGGGTGCCCATGTGGTCCTGGTACTCGAGTGGGGCTGCGCCGGTACCGCCCTCTGCGCCGTCGACCAGGATGTAGTCCGGGCGGATGCCGGTCTCCAGCATCGCCTTGCACAGGGCGAGCACGTCTGTGCGCGTGCCCACGCACAGCTTGAAGCCCACGGGCTTGCCGTCGGCCAGGCGGCGCAGCTCGCCGATGAACTCCATGAGCTCGCGCGGGGTGGAGAAGGCGGAGTGCGAGGGCGGGGAGATGCAGTCCTGGTGGGCGGGGACGCCGCGGATCTGAGCGATCTCCTCGGTGACCTTGGGTGCGGGCAGGACGCCGCCCAGGCCGGGCTTCGCGCCCTGTGACAACTTGAGGGTGATGACCTTGATCTGGGGCAGGAGGGCCTTCTTCCGGAACTCCTCCGGCGAGAACTTCCCGTCCAGGGTGCGGCAGCCGAAGTAGCCGCTGCCGAACTCCCAGCCGATGTCCGCTCCGCTGTCCAGGTGGAAGTGCGTGAGCCCGCCCTCCCCGGTCTCGTGGAGGAAGCCCCCTTTGGCTGCGCCCGCACCCATGGCCTTGACCGCGTTGGCGGACAGTGCGCCGTAGCTCATGGAGGAGATGTTGAAGAGGCTCGCGCCGTAGGGCTGGGTGCAGTCGGGGCCGCCGATCCGCACGCGGTGCTCCGAATCGGCGACCGGTGCCGGGGCCACGGAGTGCGTGAGGAACTCGTAGCCCGACTGGCGCACGTCCAGCTCCGTGCCGAAGCTCTTGACCGAGGGGCGTCCCTCGGAGCGGCTGTAGATGAGTGCCCGCGCATCACGGTCGAAGGGCTTGCCGTCCCAGTTCCGCTCGATGAAGTACTGCTGGATCATGGGCCGGATCTCTTCCAGCAGGAAGCGCGCGTGGCCCAGCAGCGGGAAGTTCCGCAGGATCGAGTTGCGGGCCTGGACGTAGTCGACGACAGCCACGGCCGTGAGCGCCAGGCCGACGCCCGCCAGCAGCAGCCACCACGGACTGCCGATGATCGCGAGGACGATCCCCAGGATCAGGAGGAGTGCGGGTGCCGCGGCGAAGCCCAGGAGTGCCATCTCCTCAGGGTAGCGACTTCCGCGCTCCTCAGCGGGTGTCTGCGCTGTCCGCCTGCCGCGCGCGGAAGGCGGCGACGTGCGTGCGGTTCGCACAGTTCCCGCGATCGCAGAACCGCTTGGACCGGTTGCGGGAGAGGTCCACGAAGAGGGCGCGGCAGTCATCTGCGGCGCACGTGCCGAACCGGGCGGTCTCGCCCTCGATGACGACGTCCGCCAGTGCGATGGCGACGTCTGCGGCGGTCCGCTCCGCGATACCCGATTCGTTCGGCACGGCGTGGAGGTGCCAGTCCCAGTGGTCGTGCTTCCGCAGCTGCGGAAGCGCCCGCGTCTCTGTGAAGAGCTCGTTGGTCAGGTGGGCGACGCGCGCCTCGCGCTTCACAGCGGCGTCCCCACTGTCGTCGCCGTCTTCTGTCAGGGCCTCTCGCAGTCGGGTGCGCAGGGTGCGCAGCTGTGCGACGTCCTCCCCGGTGATCCGGATGGGCGGGGAGAAGTGGTGCTGCGTCGCCAGTTCGGCCACGTCCTCGCGTCCCACCAGGGTCTCCCCGTCGTGGTCGGAGTTCACGAGGTGGGTGATGAGCGTGAGGATCGAGCGGGTGTGGACGGAGAGGGCCATGGCGTCGATCGTGCCACGGATCGATCACGAATGTAAGGACCGTCGCGCACTTGACTCGTGACGGAGGTGTCGGGTGCAATGGGTGCGTCCCCACCCGATCGCGAGGCCCGGAGTTCCGTGCGTCCCTCCGCCGATCGGGCAGATCCGCCGGAGAGGAGAGTGCCGCACTTGGAGGGCACCGCCGCTCGCACC
>DWZY01000049.1 GCA_019117325.1 Candidatus Brevibacterium intestinigallinarum | reverse complement strand
GGGTGCCGGAGGACGACCTGCGGCGTGAGCCGATCGTCGACCTAGCGCGGTCCCGTCGCGAGGCGCTGGCGGAGTTCCGGAGGCTTCCGCGATGACAGGACCGACCGCACACGTGCACGGCACACGACAGGAGAGTCGCATGGAACAGCGAGCAGCAGCGGGATGGTGGGCGGTCGCAACCGTCATCGCGGTGGCAGTCTCGATCGTGGGCGCCTTCCTGGGCAGCGGCGCGTGGGGAGGCACCCCGATCGCCGAGGCCGCCGGCGGAGCGCTCTCCGCAGATGCCACGCCTGTCGCACCCGCTGGACCCGCTTTCAGCATCTGGAGCGTGATCTACCTGGGCGCGGTGGGCTATGGGGTCTGGCAGGTGCTTCCCGCCGCCCGAATGTCCGAGCGGCAGGGCACCTTGCGGCCGTGGATCATCGCCTCCCTACTGCTGAACGCGGCGTGGATCTGGACCGTGCAGCTGGGTCTGATCCTGGGCAGCGTCGTCGTCATCGTGGCACTGCTGCTGGTACTCATCCGGATCCTGCTGGTCCTCCAGTCCTCGTCACCGCAGGGGTGGATCGACGCGCTCCTGACGGACGGCACTTTCGGCCTGTATCTGGGGTGGGTGACGGTTGCGACGGTCGCGAACATCACCGCGTGGATCGCTGGATTGGTGGCGGACTTCGCGGCGCCCTGGGAGCTGCTGGCCGTGGCCCTGGTCGTCGTCGCGGGAGGCATCGGCGCGGTCCAGGCCGTTCTCACCCGCGGTCGCATCGCGCCGGCGCTGTCCCTGGCGTGGGGCCTGGCCTGGATCGCAGTGGGCCGGTCATCGGGACAGTTCGAATCCCCGGCCCTCATCTGGACGGCCGCTCTCGCTGCGGTCGCCGTCCTCGTCGTGACGGCGGTGTTCCGACTGCGCGGTCGTGCTTCAGCCGCAGCACCCTGGCGCAACCGCCCGTAGCCGCGTAGCGTCGAGTACATGAGCAGTGCAATGCACGACGTCGACCTCCAGCTGGAGGAAGCATTCGCGCGAGTCCTCACTGACCACAGGCGAGGTTGCCGACCTGCTGGGTCGCTCCACATCGAGCATCCGTCGTTCGAAGATTGCTGGGGATGTCTATGCGCTGCCGACTCGCGGCGGTCGCCCGCTGAGGTTCCCGGCATGGCAGTTCCGCGGCCAGGCTGTGGTTCCGGGGCTGCGCGACATCATTCCGGCATTTCCGCGGTACATGCATCCGCTGTCGATCCAGCAGTTCATGACGCAGCCGCTCGAAGAACTGGGCGATCAGACTCCCGTTGAGTGGCTGGCGGGTGGTGGCGACGTCGACGCAGTCGGGTCCCTGGCCGACGAGCTCAACTACGAGTGAGTGCGGGGCGATTCCTCCAGGAGCTCGCTGGCGAACGCGTCGTGGCCGTGCTCGTCCATCGCCTGCAGTGCACGCGTCAGATCGCCGGAGAGCACGGCGTCCTTGAGGGCCCGGTGCCGTTCCACGTTCTGTTCCGGCGTCTCCTGCGCGTCCCGGGTGCGCAGATTCATCGCCATGCAGAGCTTCACCTGCATGGCGAGCAGCTCGTAGCTGGCGGCCAGGCGCGAGTTCCCGGACAGCCCCACGAGTGCGACGTGGAAGGCATGGCTGGCGTCCAGGCGTGTCTGGGAATCTGCCTGTCCCGTGAACGCCCGGTTCAGCTGCGCCAGTGCGGCGTCCAGGTCCGAGGTGTCCACCGCGGTCACGTCGTCCGTGTACCGATAGAGATGCTCGATCGCCATGCGCTCGAGGCCCACTCGGAAGGTGAGGATCTCGAACACGTCGCGCGGGGTCAGGGGGATGACGCGCACGCCGGCACGAGGTCGGCGGACGACGAGGCCTGCGCCCTCGAGGATGCGCAGTCCCTCGCGCACCGGGGCGCGAGAGACTCCCAGCCGTTCGCACAGCTGCTCCTCGACGAGCCGGTCGCCCGGACGCAGCTCACCGCGGAACACGAGGTCGCCGATCCGCTCCGCTGCGAGCTCCGCGAGGCTGGGGCTCTCGATGCGGGAGGCTGACGCGGGCGGGCGCTCGGCTGTCCGGCCAGCCGGCGCCGCCGTGTGGTCCACGGGTGTGACCGGCGGGTCCAGGGGATCAGCTGTCATCGTGGTCGTCCTTCCCGAACGGGCTCCTGCCGGGGTGTGCAGTCCCACAGCTGTCGTCTATTGTAGACAATTGACGGTGACGTGCGACACGCAGAGGTGGACGATGACGCAGAGCTCGACACAGCGGGACTCGGCAGGGCAGAACTCGACACAGCAGGACGCGACCGGGGCTGGTGGGCCGGGTGCGGCCTCGGCGACTGTGGCCGGAGGCGAACGGACCGCAGGGCCGCTGGCCGGGGTGACCGTGCTGGAAGTGGGCGTCTTCATCGCCGGCCCGTACGCAACGATGCAGCTGGCGGACATGGGGGCGCGGGTCATCAAGATCGAGACGCCCGGGTCGGGGGACTCGCTGCGGGCGTCCGGCCCGTTCCTGGAGGGCCATTCGAGCCCGTTCCTGCGGCTCAACCGCAACAAGGAGTCCATCGTCCTGGACCTCAAGTCCGACGAGGGGAAGGCCGCACTGCGCGCACTCCTGGCGGAGGCGGACGTGTTCGTGGAGAACCTGCGGCCGGGCTCGCTCACGAAGATGGGCTTCGGCTACGACGACCTCAAGGACGAGTTCCCCGGGCTCGTGTACGCATCCGCGTCCGGATGGGGACAGGACGGACCGCTGGCGCCGCTGGCGGGCCTCGACATCATGGCGCAGGCGCGGTCCGGCCTCATGAGCATCACCGGGTTCCCCGACCAGCCGCCGGCGAAGGTGGGCGTGCCGATCTCCGACCTCACGACGGCGCTCTACATGGCGCTGGGCATCGTGTCCGCGCTGCACGAGCGGAAGGATTCCGGCCGGGGGCAGTACCTGGACGTGTCCCTCTTCGAGTCCGCCGTGTCGCTGGCGGTGTGGGAGGCGGGCAGCTACTTCGGAGCAGGCGTGGTGAGCAGACCCAACGGCTCCGCCCACCAGGCGCAGGCGCCGTACCAGGCGGTGCTGGCGAAGGACGGGCACGTGACGATCGGCGCGAACGCGCAGGCCACCTGGGTCCGCTTCTGCCGGGCATTCGACTTCGCAGACCTGGAGAAGCACCCGAAGTACGCGGAGCCGTCGCTGCGGCTGCAGAACCGGGAGGCGCTCATCGCGGTCATCGAGGACCGGCTGCGGGATACGACGGTCGACGAGGTGCTCGAGGAGATGAATCGAGTGGGCGTGCCGGCTGCTCCCATCAACGACTACGAGCAGGTCTTCAACGACGCGCACCTGCACGCGCGCGACTACTTCTGGACGGCCGAGCACCCGGAGCTGGGGGAGATCCGCCAGTTGGGCAATCCGATGCGGTTCTCGCGATCGACGATCACGCGGGGGACTGCCGGCCCGGCGCTGGGGCAGGACACGGAGCGGGTGCTGGCGGAGATTGCGG
>DWZY01000048.1 GCA_019117325.1 Candidatus Brevibacterium intestinigallinarum | reverse complement strand
GTTCACAGATGCACTACCACGAGTCCGGAGACTTCGACTACCAGAAGGTGCTCGCAGAGGTCGCACCCAGCCAGACGAAGGCGTTCGGCGCATTCGACGCGGCGATCTTCGACAAGGACGACGAGGTCCTCGACCTGCGGACGAAGGAGCTCATCGCGATCGGTGTCGCCGCGACGACGCAGTGCCCCTACTGCCTGGACGTGCACGTGGGGAACGCGAAGAAGGCGGGTGCCAGCCGCGAGGAGGTCGCCCGCGCGGTGTTCGTCGCCGCGGGTCTGCGGGCCGGTGCTGCGTACACGCACGGCTTCCTGGCGCACAAGATCTCCGAGCAGGGTGCGGACCTCCAGCACTTCCACGAGCCGGGCGACCGGTCGTACCTGCGGCAGCTGCGGCAGACCGCGGGCGGATCCGTCGAGGCGTTCCAGGCGTTCGACGGTGCGGTATTCGACCCGGAGGACGAGGTGCTGAGCGTCCGCGACCGCGAGCTCATCGCGATCGCCGTCGCGGCGACCACCCAGTGCCCCTACTGCCTGGCCGGTCACGTCGCGAAGGCGAAGAAGGCCGGCGCGACGGAGGAGCACCTCTCGCGCGCCATCATGATCGCCGCCGCACTGCGCGCGGGCGGCGCCTACACGCACGGGCTCCTGGCGCTCAAGCTGTACGACCAGAAGTGACGGACTCCGCCCGGCCGTCGCGGATCGAGCGGCGGCCGGGCGGGTGACCCGAGTGGCACCGGACGGTCCCGGCACGGCCAGAGGCGTTCGACGCCTGATCCGCCGGGTGCCGTAGTCTTAGGGAACTATGGCCACAGACTTCTCCGCAGAGATCGAATCACTGCAGCGCACCTTCTCCTCCATCCGCGAGGTGTCCGATGTCGACACCCTGCGCAGTGAGGTCGAGGAGCTCACTCACGCCGCCGCCGCACCGGACCTCTGGGACGACCCGGACGCCGCTCAGAAGGTGACGTCCAAGCTGTCGCACAAGCAGTCCGTCCTGGAGAAGCTGGATCGCTTCGACCAGCGCATCGAGGACGTCGAGCTGCTCGTGTCGATGGGCGAGGACGAGGGCGACCAGGACGCGATCGACGAGGCCCACGCAGAGATCGAGAAGCTCAAGGGCGAACTGGGCGAGCTGGAGATCTCCACACTGCTGTCCGGCGAGTACGACGAGCGCTCCGCTGTCATCACGGTCCGCGCAGGTGCCGGCGGTGACGACGCGACGGACTTCGCGCAGACGCTCACGCGCATGTACATCCGGTGGGCGGAGAACCGGAAGTACGCGGTCAAGGAGCTCGACACCTCGTACGCGGAGGGCGCGGGCGTCAAGTCCGCGACGATCCAGATCGATGCGCCGTTCGCCTACGGCACGCTGTCGGTCGAGGCGGGCACGCACCGCCTGGTCCGCATCAGCCCGTTCGACAACCAGGGCCGTCGCCAGACCTCCTTCGCCGCGGTCGAGGTCGTTCCCCTCATCGAGGAGACCGATCACGTCGACATCGATGAGAACGACCTGCGCATCGACGTCTACCGGTCCTCGGGCCCCGGCGGTCAGTCGGTCAACACGACGGACTCCGCAGTCCGCATCACGCACGTGCCCACGGGCGTCGTCGTGAGCATGCAGAACGAGAAGTCCCAGATCCAGAACCGCGCTGCCGCCATGCGCGTCCTCCAGTCCCGACTGCTCCTGCTCAAGCGCGAGGAGGAGAACGCGCAGAAGAAGGAGCTGGCCGGTGACATCAAGGCCAGCTGGGGCGACCAGATGCGCTCGTACGTGACGCATCCGTACCAGATGGTCAAGGACCTGCGGACGAACTACGAGGTCAACAACCCCTCCGCCGTGTTCGACGGCGACATCGACGGGTTCCTGCGCGCGGGCATCCGCTGGCGCAAGGAGCAGGAGATGGCCGCCGAGGCCCAGGACTGATCCCGGCCGCGTGCGGCGCTCGTGCGCGAACCCTGAGAGTGAGCTGGACCGACACGCGGAGTCGTGGGCGAAAGGCGCGCCGCGGGCCCCTGCGGCACCTAGAGTGAGGTGGGACCCGGCGCCGTGCGCCCCGTCCCGCGCCCGTGTCCTCCTCTTCCCCACCTCCCGGAGTCTGTGTGATCACGTTCGACAAGGTCACGAAGTCCTACGACCACCGTGCCGCACCCGCCTTGGCGGACCTGTCGTTCACGGCTGAGGCGGGGGAGTTCGTGTTCCTCGTGGGGGCCTCGGGATCGGGGAAGTCGACCGTCATCCGCCTGGTCCTGCGCGAGGAGGTGCCCACGCGCGGCCGCATCACGGTCGCTGGCACGCAGACCGCGCGGATGCCCAGCTGGAAGGTGCCGCACCTGCGCCGGGGGATCGGCACCGTGTTCCAGGACTTCCGCCTGCTGCCCAACAAGAACGTCTTCGACAACGTCGCATTCGCGCTGCACGTGATCGGGAAGTCGCGGGCGGCGATCTCGACCCTGGTCCCTGACGTGCTTGAGACCGTGGGCCTGGACGGGAAGCAGAAGCGGTATCCCCACGAGCTGTCCGGCGGTGAGCAGCAGCGCGTCGCGATCGCGCGCGCCGTCGTCAACAAGCCCGGCATCCTGCTGGCGGACGAGCCCACCGGCAACCTCGACCCGGCGACCAGCCAGGACATCATGGACGTCATCAAGAGGATCAACAGCTTCGGCACCACCGTGCTCATGGCGACGCACGACTCGTCGATCGTGAACTCGATGAACCGGCGCGTCATCGAGCTGCGCTCCGGTGAGATGGTCCGCGACGAGGTGGGCGGCTACCAGCCGGAGGTGACGCAGCCGTGAAGACCTCATTCATCCTCTCGGAGGTGCTGACCGGCCTGCGCCGCAACCTCTCGATGATCATCTCCGTCGTCCTCGTGACGTTCGTGTCGCTGCTCTTCATCGGCTCGGCGGCACTGCTGCAGATGCAGATCTCCGGGATGAAGGACTACTGGTACGACCGCGTGCAGGTCGCGGTCTTCCTCTGCCCGCCCGATTCCGAGGCCCCCACCTGTGCCGATGGCGAGGTCACCCAGGAGCAGAAGGACGCGATCGAGGCCGCGCTGTCCTCCCCGGATCTGGAGGACTACGTCGAGGAGGTCCACTTCGAGGACAAGGCGACGGCCCACCGGCTCTTCGAGGAGCAGTTCGAGGGCACCAGCCTGGAGGGCACGGTGCCCGAGGACCAGATGCAGGAGTCGTTCCGGATCAAGCTCGCAGACGCGGAGCAGTACGGGATCATCAGCGAGTACTTCTCCGCGACTCCGGGCGTCGAGGAGGTCGTCGACCAGAACCGGCTGCTGGACCAGCTGTTCCGCATCCTCAACATCGCGACCGCAGTGGCGGTGGGCATCGCGGCCATCATGACGCTGTGCGCGGTGCTCCTCATCGCGACGACCATCCGGCTCTCGGCCTTCACACGACGGCGGGAAACGGGCATCATGCGACTCGTGGGCGCCTCCAACCTCTTCATCCAGCTCCCGTTCATCCTCGAAGGCATCATCGCGGCGGCGGTCGGCAGCCTGCTGGCCGGCGTCGCGCTGGGCGCGGGCGTGCACTTCGGCGTGTCCGGCTGGCTGCAGTCCCGTCTGGCGGGGGTCAGCCTCGTGAACCTCTCCGATGTCGCGGTCCTCACCCCGCTGCTCGTCCTCGTGGGCGTCGTGATGGCGGGCGTCTCCTCCTGGCTCACTCTCCGTCGGTACATGAAGGTGTGATCGTCTCCATGCGGAAGCTCACTCGTCGCACGCACTCGCGGGCACTCGCCGCGGTCGCCTCCGTCGCCGCCGTGATCCTGCTGGCGCCCGCGTCCCCGGGGATTGCGAACCCTCAGGACGACAAGGCCTCGATCGACGAGCGCGTCGAGGAGCTCCAGCGGGAGCACGAGGGTCTGAGCGAGGATCTGGCGCGCGTCGTCGCAGAGCTCGAAGAGGCCGAGGACCGCATGCCCGACGCCGAGGACGCCGTGACCGCCGCTGCCGACGAGCTGTCCGAGGCGCAGCGCAAGGACGACGAACTGGCCGCGCGCCTCACGTCTGCGGAGAACGCGGAGAAGGCGCTGCAGACCGAGATCGACGATGGCACCGACCAGATCGAGGAGTCGGAGCAGGCGGTCGTCGGAGTCGCGCGGCGGGCCTACCAGAACTCCGGGGTCACGAGTGACCTCGCGATGCTGCTGCAGATGGCGGACAGCGATAACGGACTCGACGGGCTCACCCGCGTCGACTCCGCCGTGCGGTCCCAGCAGCGGACGATCACGCGGCTGGGGGAGCAGCGGGCGGCGAACATGAGCAGCCAGGATCGCCTCGACGCGATCGCGGATGAGATCTCCGACCTCAAGGACGAGGCCGCCGAGGTCGTGCTCGAGAAGGAGGCCGCGGAGTCGGCGGCGCGGGAGGCGAAGGACTCCCTCGACAGCCTCATCGAGCAGAAGGACAGCGCTGCGCAGACGATCGAGGACAACCAGGCCGCGACCGCAGAGGAGCTGCGGAAGCAGAAGGAGGAGCAGGAGCGCCTCGCGGATGAGATCCGCCAGTGGCAGGAGGACAACGGCGACGGCAACCGGGTGCTGCCCGGTGACGGCTTCCTCAAGAACCCCGCTCCCGGCTACCCGGTCACCTCGCAGTACGGCTGGCGCACGCACCCGATCTCCGGCACCCGCCGCATGCACACGGGTACGGACTTCGGGGTCCCCTGCGGCGATCCCGTCTACGCCTCGGCGGACGGTGTCGTGGTCTCCAGCGGTGTGGCCGGAGGCTATGGCAACCGCGTCGTGCTGTCGCACGGCAAGTCCAATGGCGCGAGCATCGCGACGACGTACAACCACAACACGCGGAACGTGGTGCGTGCGGGGCAGACCGTCAAGGAGGGCGACACGGTCGCCATGGCCGGCACGACCGGATCCTCGACGGGCTGCCACCTCCACTTCGAGGTCATGGTGGACGGCTCGTACGTCGACCCGATGGACTGGATCTCCTGACCGGTCACCTGGATCTCCCGACTGGCCGCCGCAGCGGTTGCGGTAGACTGGATCGTTCGCTCGAGCACACGTTCGACCCGTCGAGAGGAGGGGCCAGTGCCCAAGGACACCGGACGCAAGTCCATCGCGCGCAATCGGAAGGCGCTGCACGAGTACCACATCGAGGACACGTATGAAGCGGGCCTCGTCCTCACCGGCACTGAGGTGAAGTCGCTGCGCGAGGGCCGCGCCAACCTCACGGACGGGTTCGCCCTCATCTTCCAGGGCGAGGCGTGGCTGGAGCATGTCTTCATCCCGGAGTACGCGCAGGGCACGTGGACGAATCACACGGCGCGGCGGCGTCGCAAGCTGCTGCTGCACAAGCAGGAGATCCTCAAGATCTCGCAGAAGATCAAGGAGTCCGGCAAGACGCTCGTTCCGCTGGAACTGTACTTCGACGGGTCGCGGGTCAAGGTCGAGATCGCGATCGCGAAGGGCAAGAAGGACTGGGACAAGCGGCAGGCCCTGCGCGAGAAGCAGGACAAGCGCGAGGCCGAGAGGGCGATGAAGTCGAACCTGCGGCGGCGCTGACCGACGGCTGCCGACCGTGAGTGCATCGACCAGCCTCTGACATGACGCGACGGGCGGGAATGCGAATGGCCCGCGCGGTGTTGGAGGTGTACAGTGGTTCTTCCGGTTCTGGTCTGGATCAGACCGGAGGGTGTCAGGCTCCACGCAGTGGGGCCGATGGCAACTGAATAGGGGGATGATCGGTTTCGACGCCGGCTGTTGAGCTGGGAGAAGCGGGCCGAGAACGCAGAGTCAACTCGTTAATGTCCTCTGCAAACCAATAGGTGCTGAATCCAAGACTCGCACCGATTTCGCCCTCGCTGCCTGATAGCGAGCTGAGCGAATCCGTCAGCCCGGGGTAGCTTCCGCCCCGGTTCCTGGCGTCAGCTAGGAAGCCACTGCTGCACGCACATGTCGGGGGTGCGTGCGGGACTCTTACTCGACTCCGTCTGTTGGTCTACGTGTTCGTGCGGTGACCAGGACCTAAGACACTCTTCACGGACTGCGCCCGGAGAAGACCCGGTGATTCGTCGACGGACGCGGGTTCGATTCCCGCCATCTCCACCCCCTCGAAGACC
>DWZY01000047.1 GCA_019117325.1 Candidatus Brevibacterium intestinigallinarum | reverse complement strand
AAACCTCCCTGACCTGTATGTTTCAGCAGGTCAGGGAGGTTTTTCCATCTGCGGAGCCGGTGGGATTTGAACCCACGGTCCCCCTAACGAAGGACTCCACCTTAGCAGGGTGGTGCTTTAGGCCGCTCAGCCACGACTCCATCTGGCCGCTGCGCGCGACGCTCGTGCGCACAGCTTCTCCAGAGTACACAACAGGGAAGGCGAGCCGCAAAAGATGGCTGGTGTCACCAAAAGCTCAAGATGTTTCCCTACGATGTCCCCGAAGACATCTGACATCACAGCTGATAGGCATCAGCTGCGCCTCAGTCCCGGGTGACATGCCTCGGCCCCCGGACTGGAGCACGCCGTCCCGAGGAGACTCACCTGTGGCCCCAGCCGACGACCGTCGCGGGCGGGAGCGCCCCGGCAGCGACCCTGCCGATCATGAGCGTCCCATCCGGGCTTCCCAGCGCGCGCGGCTGCGCGGCCTCGACGGGGTGAGGCGCGATGACGTCTACGGCTCCGCACCACAGGGCTCGGGTCCCCACCCGGGCGCGGACGTGCCGCAGGGTTCGGGACCCCTGCCCGGCTTCGGCACGCCGCAGGGATCCGGCCCCCTGCCCGAGACCGCCCCGCGGCCGGACTCCGGCACGCACCCGGCGGGTGCCCCGGGCAGCCACGACGCGTCCGGCACTGTCCCATCCCACGCGCAGGTCGCAGCATCGACTCCCCCACCGCTCTTCCCCGGGGCGGCGCCCGGCGATGAGACGACGCAGGCATTCCCCTCCCGCCGCGCGCGCCGCGAAGCTCAGCAGAGCCCGCAGCAGCAGAGCCCGGAGCCTCCGCAGGGTTCGCAGCCGCAGAGTCGGCGGGCTCAGGACCGTGCGCAGGAGGCCGACTCGAGCCTGTTCGGGGACGCCGGGTCTGCCCGCCACGCCCGTCGCGGGCGCCGGGAGTCCAGCTCCGCGCCTGTCCCCCCGGGCCGCACCTTCGCCGAGGCCGGCCACGGCTCTGCGTCTGCGGCAGCCGCCGGTGGTGCGGCAGCAGCGGGTGCTGCCGGTGGCGCAGCTGCCGGGATCGCCGGCTCGACCGCCGCGCGCGGTGACGCACCGACCCGCAGTCGGCGATCTGCGTCTGCGGCTTCCGAGGAGCAGGCCACTCCGGCCTCGGGCGAGCAGGCCCCGCCGTCCCGCATCCGCGCGCGCGACCGCAGCCGCGGTGACTCGCGCGATCGCAGCCGTGATGCCAGCGGTGTCGCGGCTCGCACAGACTCGGACTCCGCACTCATCGCCGAGGCGGAAGCAGCCGCACCCCGCCACTCACGCCGGGAGGGCGATGCCTTCCCCACGATCGTGCGCTGGACGACGCTGGGCACCCTCCTGCCCGGTCTGGGGATGATCCGCGGGCGCAGCAAGCTGGGATGGGTCCTGTTCCTGGGTTACATCGCTGTCATCGTCGCGATCATCGCGTGGGTCGTGTGGCGGACTCCGCTCAAGGCCGTGGCGCGCGTCGCCGGCTCCCCCACGATCCTCTACACGATCGCCGTGGTCCTCCTCGTGGGCATCCTCATCTGGGCGTTCACGATCCTCCGGTCGTACTCCGTGCTCAAGCGCGGCAAGCGCCTCACGGACATCCAGAAGTGGCTGGGCTGGGGCCTGGTGGGCTCTCTCCTGCTGTGCGTGGGCATCCCCCTGGGTGTGGGTGCCGCCTACACGAAGGTGCAGGGCGACACGGTCATCCAGGTGTTCGGCCGCGACGGCCAGCAGGGCGTCGACCTCGACACCCTGTGGGAGGGAACGGATCGGATCAACGCGTTCCTCATCGGCCGTGACTCCGGCGATGGCCGCGAGGGCACGCGCCCGGACACCATGCTGGTCGCCTCCATCAAGCCGGCGACCGGGGACACGACGCTCATCAGTGTCCCCCGCAACCTCAACCGGGCGCAGTTCCCGGAGGGTTCCGCGCTGGCGGAGCGGTTCCCCTACGGCTTCGACGGCTTCGGGCCGGAGGAGAGCATGATCAACGCCGTGTGGACGTGGGCCGAGGAGCACCCCGAGGAAGTGGGGGATGTCCCCGAGAACCTCGACACCGGCATGGAGGCCACGATGCAGGCCGTCGAGGGCTCGCTGGGCCTGCCGCTCGACTACTACGCGAGCGTCGACATGCAGGGCTTCGAGGACGTCGTCAACGCGATCGGCGGAGTGGAGATCGACGTCGAGCGCCCCATCCCCATGGGTGGCGGCACGAACCTCAACACGGGACTCAAGAACCCGATCTCCGGCTGGATCGACCCGGGTCCGCAGACCCTCACGGGCAAGCAGGCGCTCTGGTACGTCCGCTCGCGCGACGGCTCGGACAACTACGACCGGATGTGCCGCCAGCAGCGGATGCTCAAGCTGACGATCGACCAGGTCGACCCGCAGGAGCTGGCGATCGCCTACCCCAAGCTCGCGGGCTCCGCCGGCCGGAACATCCTCACCGACATCCCGCAGAGCCAGGTGGGCGCCTTCGTGGAGCTCGCCGCCGCGATGCAGGGCGCAGAGATCAAGTCCGCGCAGATCACGAACGACGTCACCTCGACGATGAACCCCGACTACGACGAGCTCCACGCGTGGATCGACGAGCAGCTCGATCCAGCGGAGCCCAGCCAGGCGGAGGAGCAGGCGGAGGACGCACCCGCGGAGGAGACCGAGGAAGCGGAACCGACCGAGGAGCCCGCCGAGGAGCCCCAGTCGGGCATCGAGGACGAAGAGGGCAAGTGCTACCCCAAGGGCTATGAGCCCGGCAGCGGCTGGCCGGGCTGGCCCGGTCAGGCCGAGGCCGGACAGACAGAGGGATGACCGGTGGCCTCACCCCTGCGGGTGGGCATCGTGGGGGCCGGCCCCCGCGGGCTCACGGTCCTGGAGCGGCTGGTCGCGCACGCCGCGGCTGAGGTCGACCGTCCCCTGCGCATCCACGTCCTGGACCCGCATCCGCCAGGTCCGGGGCGCGTGTGGCGGTCCGACCAGTCGCCGCACCTCCTCATGAACACGGTCGTCGAGGA
>DWZY01000046.1 GCA_019117325.1 Candidatus Brevibacterium intestinigallinarum | reverse complement strand
AGGCTTCTGGGCTCAGGTCCGATCACCGCTTCCGCTGACAGGTGGGGCAGAAATGGGTCCCGCGTCCACCCACGGCGATCCTCCGGATGGGCGTGCCGCACGCCCGGCACGACTCTCCCGTCCGGCCGTAGACGTTCAGCGACCGGTCGAAGTAGCCGGAGTCGCCGTTCACGTGCACGTAGAGGGCGTCGAAGCTGGTGCCGCCCTGGGCCAGCGCGTCCTCCATGACCGCGCGGGCCTCCATCAGCACCGCCCGCAGCCGCGAGATCCGCGTGCGCGTCGGCACCGCCAGCGGGTGCACCCGGGCGCGAAAGAGCGCCTCGTCCGCATAGATGTTGCCGACCCCGCTCACGATCGTCTGATCCATGAGCACCGACTTGAGCGCAGACGTCGATCGCTGGATCCGCCGGGCCGTGGTCTCGAGGTCCCAGTGCGGGTCCAGCGGATCGCGTGCGATGTGCGCGCTGGCGCGCGGCACCGCATCCGGGCCGTCCGCGATGAGGTCATCGACCCCGATGTGACCGAAGATCCGCTGATCGATGAAGCGCAACTGGACCGGTCCTGGACTGCGCTGCAGGTCGAGGATCGCCCGCGTGTGGCGGTGCACCGGCTCGTCAGCCGTATGGATGCGCAGCTGTCCGCTCATGCCCAGGTGGAGGGTGAGCGCGGCGGGCGCGCCCGCGAAAGGGACCCAGAGGAACTTGCCCCGTCGCTGCGGGGTCGCGAGCACTCGGCCAACCACGGCCTCGGCGAAGATGTCTGGCGCCTCCGGCGGCAGGCGGCGCTGGGAGGTGGTGCCGAGGATCCGCGGATCCAGCACCCGCACCCCGGTGATCGCAGCGGACTGGACCCAGTCGAGGAGGCCCCTGCGGACGGACTCGACCTCGGGAAGTTCCGGCACCGCGGCCTCAGCTGCGGCGGGTGTAGTGGGGGTGAGCCTCGGAGATGGCGCGCACGGCGGCCTCGGCGGCCACGGCCTCGGCTGCCTTCTTCGACGAGTCCTGTCCCTCGCCCCACACGGTGTCGCCAGCCAGGGCGGTGGCGGTGAAGACGCGCGCGTGCGCGGGTCCCTCGCCTTCGACCTCGTAGCGCACGGTGCCCAGGGACAGGTCGGAGGCGGCCTCCTGGAGGGTCGTCTTGTAGTCGACGCCCGCACCCAGTGCGACCGCGTCGATCAGCATGTCGTCGATGAGTCGGTGGACCAGCGCGAACGCCTCCTCCCGGCCCCGGCTCACGTAGCAGGCGCCGATGAGCGCCTCGACGGTGTCCGCGAGGATCGAGTCCTTGTCGCGACCGCCCGTCGCGTCCTCGCCCTTGCCCAGCAGCAGGTGCGCGCCGACGTCGTAGCGGCGGGCGATTCCTGCGAGGGCGCGCGCGTTCACGACCGCGGCGCGCATCTTGGCCAGACGGCCCTCGGGCAGCTCCGGGTTGTCGTCGTAGAGCGACTCGGTCGCCACGAGCTGCAGGACGGAGTCGCCCAGGAACTCGAGGCGCTCGTTCGTGGGGATGCCCCCGTTCTCGAACGCATACGACCGGTGTGTGAGGGCAAGACGAAGCGTCTCGGGGTCGATGTCGACCCCGAGACGCTCCGTGAGGCCCGTGTGGTCCTCGTCAGTCATGCTTCGCCGTCAGACGTCGGCGATCTTGCGACCCTTGTACTCGAGGAACAGCGGCGTACCGGCCGAATCCTCGACGACCTTGGCCTGGTGGGGGCGCGAGTACACGACGCGTCCGTTCTCGACGGTCTTGACCAGTGCCGGAGCCTGTGCCTTCCACGCCGAGCGACGATGGCGCGTGTTGCTGCGCGACAGCTTCCGCTTGGGAACAGCCATGATCAGCTCTCCTTCTTCTCGTTCAGAACACTCTTGAGTGCCGCCCACCGAGGATCCTCCTCGGGCTCGTCCTCGGTGATGTCCTCACCCAGCGTGTAGTGGAACTCTCCCTCGTCCCCGTCCTTGAGGGGACGGAACGGCAGAGACATCACCACGGCGTCTCGGACGGCGGGCTCGAGGTCCAGCAGACCGGCCTGCACCAGCTGCGCTTCCTCGTCCTGCGGGTCCGCCTCGTAGACGAAGAGCTCGTCGATGCGCACATCGATGGGGAGTTCCAGGTCCTCGAGCGTCCGGGCGTCCTGCCCCCTGGCCGTGGCACGCACGGAACCGGAGACGAAGATCCCCTCGACAACGCTCTCGAAGCGGAGATCGAGCTCGACCGGATCGCCTGCCGGCACTCCGATGAGTTCGATCCGCAGGTCCTCAGGAGCTCTGACAGTCTTCGCGATGGACTCCCAAGAGCCCGGCGCACTGGTCAGGCCCAGCCGGCGGACGTCGATGACGAATTCCGACGCACGATCCACTGGAGCACCTCCCGCACCCTCGTTCAGACACAGCGCACCCTGAGATGACACGCGATGGACCAGTCTAGCCGCGAGGCCCGGTCCGCGCCAATCGGCGGTGACCGCCTGGGCCGGTCTCAGCCCCGGCGCGCGTCCAGGGCCTCGAGCACCGCGGTGGGCACGAGCCCCTCGACGTCCCCGCCCAGCGAGTGCACCTCGCGGATGAGCGAGGACGAGACGTGCTCGAAGCGCGGGTCGCCCGCGATGAAGATCGTCTCCAGCTCCGTGAGATGACGGTTCATGTGCGCCATCGGCAGCTCGTAGGCGAAGTCCGTCGATGACCGCAGCCCCTTGAGCACGGCGGCAGCCCCGATCCGGGTGCAGTAGTCGACGAGCAGACCGCCCGCGACGTCATCGATGATGATCCGCCCCTCCTCCAGCGCACCCGCCGTTCGAGGGTCCTCCTGCAGGCCGGCGCGGATCAGCTCGACCCTGCGGTCGACCGGGAACGTGCCCGTCTTGTTGGGATTGTGGACGACTGCGGCGACCAGCTGATCCGCGAACCGGAGTCCGCGGGCGAACACATCGATGTGGCCGCTGGTGACAGGGTCATACGAGCCGGGGCAGACGATCTTCATGCCCCCGATCGTAGCCAACGGGACTACCCTCCCGCGCCCCGGGAATCGGCCCACGGCCATGTCACAAAGCTGTAACCATCGGCTCACGCGGCCCGGTTCCGTCACCGCCTTCACATAGCGTGGCGGATGTTCGACCAGCACGAACCGCCGATTCGAAGGCGGGTAGAGACGGAGGAACACCGCATGACCACCACACGCATCGCGCGCATCGCCGGGTCGGCGATCGCGATCACAGCACTGGCCCTGACCGCCGGCTGCGGCGGATCGTCCGAGGGCGGGGGCGAGGGCGGCGGTGACGGCTCCACCCTGCAGGACGCCATCGACAACGGCACCATCACCGTCGGCTTCGCGGGCGAGGCCCCGTACAGCTTCGAGGACGGCGGCGAGCTCACCGGCGCGACCGTCGCACTGCACCGCGAGATCTTCTCCGAACTGGGCATCGACGAGGTCGACGGCGTCAACGCGGACTTCGGCGCACTCATCCCCGGGCTGAACGCCAACCGCTTCGACGTCGTCTCCGCCGGCATGTCGATCCTGCCGGAGCGCTGCGAGCAGGCACTGTTCTCGAACCCCGAGTTCATGTACACGACCGCGCTCATGGTGCCCGAGGGCAACCCCGAGGACCTCGCGACGATGGACGACCTGGTCGACTCCGATCTGAACGTCGTGACGATGACCGGCGCGATCGAGTCCGACTACGCCGGCAGCCTGGGGCTGTCGAACCACAGCGAGGTCTCCACCCCGCAGGACGGCATGGACGCGGTCACGACCGGCCGCGCGGACGCCTTCGCCCTCACGGGCATCTCGCTCAACTGGATGGCGGACAACAACCCGGATGCGGGCGTCGAGGTGACGGAGTCCTTCGTCCAGGAGATCGACGGCGTGCCCCAGGTGGGCGCCGGCGGCACCGTCTTCCGGACGGACGACGAGGAGCTGCAGCAGGCGTACAACGAGAAGCTCGACGAGATCGTCCAGGACGAGGACCGCTACCTGGAGATCGTCGGCGACTACGGCTTCACCGCCGAGGAGCGGCCCGACGGCTCCCTCACGACGCAGATGCTGTGCGAGGGCGACCTGCCCACCGGCGAGGAGTGAGTCTGCGCGCTGAGCGCCACGCCCGGGGAGGGTCCGCCCATGGGTGAGAGGCTCACGACACTCGCGGACTTCGCGCCGCAGCTGTGGGACGGCCTGCTGGTCACCCTGCAGCTGACGATCGGCGGCGCGCTGGGCACGGTCGTCATCGCGATCGTCCTGGGCCTGGGCATGCTCGCGCCCACCCGCTGGATCTCCGTCCCCAGCCGGGTGGTCGTCGAGTTCTTCCGGGGCACCTCGCTGCTGGTCCAGCTGTTCTGGTTCTTCTACGTCCTCCCCATCGTCCTGGACGTCAACCTTGAACCGCTGACCTGCGGGATCCTCGCGCTGGCGCTCAACTACGGCGCCTACTCCGCCGAGGTCGTGCGCTCCTCGATCGAGAACGTCCCGAAGGGGCAGTGGGAGGCCGCGATGGCTCTCAGCCTCTCCCCCGCGCGCCGGATGTTCCGGGTGATCTTCCCGCAGGGCTGGGCGCTCATGATCCCGTCGCTGGCCACGCTCCAGATCCAGCTGCTCAAGGGGACCGCGGTCGCCTCGTTCATCACGCTGCAGGACCTCAACGACCGGGTGGGCGTGCTGCGCCAGCAGACCGGCGACACGCTCTTCTCCTACACCGTGGGCCTGCTCATCTACTTCGTCCTCGCCTGGCTCATCCAGGTGGGCATGGACGCCCTGGAGCGCCAGGCCAAGCGCCGGCTGGGTCGGGGCGGGCCCGGCCTGCTCGCCCGGCTGCGCGGCACCCGCGGGCAGGGCGGCGCGCAGGCGAAGGAGGTGGCGGCATGAATCCCAGCTGGTGGAGCTGGCAGGCCGCGTGGGACGCACTCCCCCTCCTGCTCAAGGGCTTCGGCACGACGCTCGTCGCGACGGTGGGCGGCACCGTCATCGCCGTCATCCTGGGACTGCTCATCGCGGTCCTGCTGCGCGGGCTGCCCGCCGGGATCGCCTGGCTGCCGCGGCTGCTCGTCGCATTCATCCGCAACACGCCGCTCATCGTGCAGCTGGTGTTCGTCTACACCCTCTTCTCCATGAGCGATGCGCTCATCGAGGTCTCCGCGCTCACGGTGGGCATCGTCGTCATCGGCATCCACTACTCGACGTACATGTCGGAGAGCTACCGCGCGGGCATCGATGCGGTGCCACAGGGCCAGTGGGAGGCGATCAGCGCCCTGTCGCTGCCGCCCGTGCGATCGTTCCGGTCGATCATCCTCCCCCAGGCGCTGCGTGCGACCGTCCCGTCACTGGGCAACTACGCCGTCGCCATGTTCAAGGACACGCCGTTCCTCATGGCGATCTACGTGACGGAGCTGGTACGCACGGCGGAGCAGGTGGGCGGTCGCACGTTCGCCTACACGGAGGCGTTCACCCTGGCCGGCCTCATCTTCCTGGCCGCCAGCTACCCCACCTCGCTCCTGATCCGACGATTGGAGAAGTCCCTTGCCACGTACTGACAACGGCACCACCCCCGCCATCGAGTTCCGCGACGTGGAGAAGCGGTTCGGGGACCACACGGTGCTCGAGGGGCTGAACTTCACAGTGAGTCCGGGCGAGCGCGTCACTCTCATCGGCCCCAGCGGGTCCGGGAAGACGACGATCCTGCGCCTCATCATGACGCTCGAGTCGCTCACGGGCGGCTACATCGACGTCCACGGCGAGCCCCTCACCCACGAGGAGCGGGGCGGGAAGCGCGTCGCGCTGCCGGGGAAGCGGGTGCGCGCGAACACGAAGCGGATCGGCATGGTGTTCCAGCACTTCAACCTGTTCCCCAACATGACGGTCATCGAGAACCTCGTCGAGGCGCCCATCCACGTGCTGGGCCTCTCACGCGACGAGGCGACCCGGAAGGCGCGGGGGCTGCTGGAGAAGGTGGGGCTGTCCGACAAGGAGACGGAGCACCCCTCGCGCCTGTCCGGCGGTCAGCAGCAGCGCGTCGCGATCGCCCGCGCACTGGCCATGGATCCGGACATCCTGCTGCTGGACGAGGTGACGAGCGCGCTGGATCCGGAGCTCGTCGAGGACGTGCTCGCGGTCCTGCGCGACATCGCGGCGGAGACGGACATCACGATGCTCATCGTCACGCACGAGATGCAGTTCGCCCGGGACGTGTCCCAGCGGGTCATGATGTTCGACGGCGGGGTCATCCTCGAGGAGGGACCGCCGGATGAGATCTTCACGAGGCCGTCCCACGAGCGCACGCAGAAGTTCCTCTCCGCGGTCCTCGACTGAGCGGGACGCGTGCGTCAGGCGGCCGGATCGACCAGCTGCAGGATCCACATCCGGGTCTCCCCGTACGTGCGCTCCCGGTAGACCTCGAGGCTCTGCGGCAGCCGCGGCTGCGGTGACCGCACGGACCGCTCGACGATCAGCAGGGCGCTGAGGTCCTCCAGCAGCCCCGCCACGGCCTCGAGCAGCTGGGCCAGCTCGTCCTCCCCCATCGGATAGGGCGGGTCCGCGAAGACGAGGTCGAAGGCCTCCCGGTCCTCGTGCAGCCGCTGGACCGCGGGCAGCGCACGAGAGCCTCGGACGCGGGTGCGGGCGCCCTCGTCCAGATCCGCGATGCTGCGCCCGATCGCTGCCTGCGGCCCGGATCCCTGATCGACGAACGTCACGTGGGCCGCACCGCGGCTGAGCGCCTCGAGCCCCAGAGAGCCTGATCCGGCGAAGAGGTCGAGGACCCGGGCACCGGCCAGGGCGTCCAGTCCGTCGAGCATCGCGAAGAGGGACTCGCGCACCCGGTCCGGGGTGGGCCGGGTGTCTCGGCCCCGCGGGGTGTGGAGCGGACGGCCCCGATGGCGGCCTGCGATGATCCGCATGTCAGCCCGCCTCGATGAGGTCTTCGTCCGCATCCGCGAAGATGAGGGCGATGAGGCGGGCCAGTGCCGGGGTGTCGGCCAGTGCGGGGTCTGCCTTCAGCAGCCGGGCGGCGTCGTCCCGAGCGTCCCGGATGATGTCCTCATCACGCAGGACGGACAGGTGGCGCAGGCTCGAGCGGCCGCCCCACTGCGCCCGGCCCAGCACGTCGCCTTCGCGTCGCGCGCGGATGTCGAACTCCGCGAGCGCGAATCCGT
>DWZY01000045.1 GCA_019117325.1 Candidatus Brevibacterium intestinigallinarum | reverse complement strand
TGCTCGTCCTGGTCCTCGTGAGCATGTGCGGGGCGCTCCTGGGCGCCGCCTCCTCGACCCTCCTGGGCTTCTGGGCGGTGCCGGCCTTCAACGCGGCGGTCTCCGCGGCGGTCGACCTGCCGGGCTTCACGATCGCCGTCTGGGCCCCGGCGGCGATCGTCGTCCTCAGCGTCGTCACGGCGATGGTGGGCGGGCTGATGCCCGCCCGACGGGCATCCCGCATCCCCCCGGGCGCCGCGCTGAGATCACCCCACGCACCGGACCGGCGAACATTCTCCACGGTCCTCCGCGTCCTCAGCGGACTCTTCTTCCTGGTCATCGCGGCCGCTCTCGTGGTCGCCTCAGCCTTCGCGGAGCAGCTGGGCTCCACCGGTCCCGGCCCGATGTTCAACCTCGCGATCAACGCCGGCGGCAGCTCCCTGATCGCGGTCTACATCCTGTGTCCCGAGATCGTCGGGGGCGTCCTCTGGCTCCTCCACAGGCTCTTCGCGAGCACGGGAGCGGTGGTGCCGGCGCTGGGAACGCGTGCCGCGGCAGCACGAGCCCAGGTCAGCGCGACGACGATCGCTCCGTTGGCTGCGGGCCTCGGGGGGATCGGCCTGCTGCTGTGCGCGGTCAACTCCGTGGCGGCGATGACCCGGATCCTCCAGCCCGGCATCCCGACGAACCTCGCCGACGTGTGGACGATCGTCGCCGTCGTCGCCGTGTCGATGCTGGCCACGAGCGCCGCCGTGGTCGCTCTGTCCGCCCGCGGACGAGGACGGGAGATCGCACTGCTCCAGGCTGCGGGCATGCACGCGGGCCAGGTCCGCCTCCTCATCGCCGCCGAGAGCTTCGCGATGTCCGTCGCCGCCGCGGTCGCCGCAGTCCTCCCCGTGGTCACCGGCGGACTGGTCTGCGCCTTCGTCTCTGCTGCTGCTCTCGGCGACGCCTCCGTGGTGGTGTGGCCGCTGCCCAGCATGCTGCTCGGGATGCTCGGCTCCTGGCTGCTGCTGTTCATCATCCTGGTCGTGCCGACGATCGCGCCGCTCCGCGACGGCCCGGGCGTGCGGCTGCGGGAGCAGGGGACCTGATGGGCCGGACCGCCGTCGGGGAGATCGCGCCGCGCCTGCGAGAGCTCGCCGCAGGACTGCGCTCGCTCGAGGCGCTCCGGTCCCAGGGGCCGGGGCCGCGGAGGAGCTCTCAGGAGCACGTGCGCACGCTCCGGATGCGCACCCCCGCCGGCGGCGAGATCAGCGGGACGTTCACGCTGGGACCCGGGGAGACGCTGGTGCCGGCAGCAGGTCCGACGATGGCCGCCGTGATCGGCGACACCGCCGGGGACGAGCAGCATCGGATCCGGATCTACACCGCCGATGCGGACGGCGTCGAGCTCGCCCACGAGGACGCGCCCGTCTCACCCGGTGTGCGCGCCCTCGGCCGCGGGTTCCTCTGGGTGCGTCGGGACCGGACGCTGAGACCCCACCGCCTGCTCTGGTGGCACCCGCAGAGCATCCGGCCGACGGTCCTGGCGGAGGAGCCGGATCCCGCGCGCCGTCTCGAGCTCCGCAGCGCCGATGCGGACACGGCGATCCTCGCCTCCCGCGGCGCGGCCACGGCACGGCATCGGATCATCACCGCCCGGGACGGAACGGTCCCGAGCTGCCGCGCCCTGACCCCGTACGGCGTCGACGGGGACGTCGCCGTGTGGGGACGCTCGGTGGTCGTCCTCGAACGGACGGACGGACTGCTCCGGGACGCGAGCAGCGGAGGCGTCGTGGCCGAGGCGCCGCCCGCGTTCTGCGCCGAGCACCTCCAGGTGTCGGGCGGTGCGCTGCTGGTCGTGGGAAGGGCCGACGGCCGCCGAGCGGTCTGGCAGTCCTCCGACGGCCGACAGGCCATGTGGACCGCGCCCCCCGCGGGCACGATGCTCCCCGCCTTCGACCCGGCCGAGGGGAGGCTGATGCTCCTCGCTTCGTCCCCAGTTCACCGGCCCCAGGTGCGTCCGGCGGTGCCGGGGGAGAGCCTCGCCCTCGAGTCCACGGGACGTGCCTCGGCCCTGTCCCTGAGCGCAGTCGGCGACGACGGCACCGCGATCCCGATCACCCTCTTCCTCCCGCCGGGCGATCATGCGCGTCCCCTGGTCGTCCACGTGTACGGCGCCTACGGGATCAGCCTGGAAGGGCCCTTCGACCCGTTCACCGATGATCTTCTGAGGCGCGGGGTGGCGGTCGCGTTCTGCCATGTCCGCGGCGGAGGGGAGCTGGGCCCCCGCTGGCATCGGCAGGGGATGGCCCGGTTCCGGTATCGCACGGTCGAGGACGTCCTCTCCTGCGTGGCCGAGCTCCGGGCCGTGCCCACGATCGCGGCCGACCGCATCCTCATGACCGCTGCCAGCGCAGGGGGGCTGACCGCGGCCGCGGCCTGCCTGCGTCGGCCCACGTGGTTGCGGGGACTGCACCTCGTCCATCCGTTCATCGACCCGCTCGAGACCTTGATGCGCGACGGGTCGAACCTGGCCTCGACCGACCGGGACGAGTACGGCGACCCCCGTGACGACCCCGAGATCCGGGATCTCCTGCGACGGCTCTCACCGCTGGCGCACCTCCAGGACCTCCCTGCTCGGAGCCGTCCGCTTCCCCGTGCCTGGATCCGCGCGGCCGAGAACGACGCGCGCGCCGACAACGACGCGATCCTCGCGTTCAGCCGTCTCTACAGCGAGGTCTCGGACCGTCCTCACTCCGGCCACGTCGTCCACCGACTCACCCCTGGCGGGCACGTCGGGGGAGGGGAGGCCGACGCCGCGGACGACGAGAATCTGCTCGCCCACGCCTGGATGCTCGATGTGCTCGAGGCGGCGTAGGGGGATCGCTGTCGTGCGTCGAGCTGCCGCGCGGCTGAGCGGGCTCCGCCCCGCCGGTCGTGGCACGAAGCTTCCGGACATGAAAAAACGCCCCGTCACCAGGGCGTTTCTTGGGGTGATCGACGGGATTTGAACCCGCGACCGCCTGGACCACAACCAGGAGCTCTACCAACTGAGCTACGACCACCATGTGCGACCTGTCGGCCTGCAACGAGAGATCAGCATACCTGGTCCCAGCGGCGCTTTCCTCCCCGAAGCGGCCCGCGGGAGTGTGAGACGCATTGCATCGGCGACAGCGGCGGCGATCCTCGCTCGGCGTCGCCGGGTGATGCGCCCCAGCAGCCCGCGGACGGAGGGCCCGCACGGCACCTGCCGACCGGGCCCTCCCGCGGTCACAGCGGGGCGCCGCTCAGAGCAGCTCGGCGCGCAGCTGCTCGGGCGACTTCGGGGAGAGCAGGCCCGGCGCCACGTCGAAGGGGGTCCGCG
>DWZY01000044.1 GCA_019117325.1 Candidatus Brevibacterium intestinigallinarum | reverse complement strand
TGCAGATGGTCGTCATCGACTACCTGCAGCTCATGTCGTCCGGCAAGCGCGTGGAGTCGCGGCAGCAGGAGGTCTCGGAGTTCTCCCGGTCGCTCAAGCTGCTGGCGAAGGAGCTGCAGGTGCCGGTCATCGCGCTGTCGCAGCTGAACCGCTCCTCAGAGCAGCGCACGGACAAGCGCCCCATGATCTCTGATCTGCGTGAGTCCGGCTCGATCGAGCAGGACGCGGACATGGTCCTCCTGATCCACCGCGAGGACATGTACGACAAGGAGCACCCGCGCGCGGGCGAGGCGGACATCATCGTCGCGAAGCACAGGAACGGCCCCACGGGCGACATCCCCGTCGCCTTCCAGGGTGCCCGCTCCCGCTTCGTCGACATGCCGCGCTGATCAATCGTCCGTGTGAAGTGGGCCACAATGGGGTCATGCATGCCCCTCGCCCCGCCGGGTCACGGAGGACCTTCTGGGCCGCGGCCTGCGTCCTGGGGCTCGCACTCTGGTCCAGCGGGGCCCCCAGTGCGCTCTACCCGCACTACGCCCAGCGGTGGGACCTCACCCCCTTCCTCGTCACGGCCGTGTTCGCGACGTACCAGCTGACCCTCATCGTCGTTCTGCCGCTCTTCGGCGGACTCTCCGACCGCTTCGGCCGCAGGATTGTCCTCATCGCCGCCGTCCTCCTCATCGCGGCCTCCGGCGTCCTCTTCGCCACGGCTCCGCACGTCTCCGCCCTCTTCGCGGGGCGCGTTCTGCAGGGGGCCGGCACCGGCCTCGGCATGGGTGCGGGGACCGCCGCGCTCCTCGACAACCGGGGGACGCGGACGCCGCTCTTCGCGAGCTCCACGGCGACGGTCTCGACCGCAACAGGACTGACCGCGGCGCTCGTCATCAGCGGTGTCGTCGCGGAGTACCTCCCGCTGCCCACGGTCTGGGGATTCGTCGTCCTCGTCGTCCTCGCGCTGGCGGTGGCCGTCCTGCTCGCCTCGACGCCGGACGACCGGCCGGCGAGCGGTCCGCGCTGGCGTCCCCAGCGGCCCGAGCTGCCGCAGGGATTGGCCCTCGTCTTCTGGCTCGCGACAATGTCGCTGTCGCTGGCCTACTGCGCGGGCGCGATCTTCCTCGCGATGGGCGCGCAGATGATCAGTGCCTTCGCGATCACGGACAGTACTCTTGTCGTGGGCCTCCTGCTGGGTTCGTCGACCGCAGTGATCGGGCTCACGGGCGTCCTCATCGCGGGCGTCCCCGCGACCACGTCGATCGGGATCAGCTCGGCCCTGACGCTCGTGAGCATGGGGCTCATGGCGGGCGTCGCGGACGTGGGCACCGTGAGCCTCTTCCTCATCTTCAGTCTCGTCGGTGGGATGGCGTACGCGTTCGGCTTCGCGGGTGGCCTGGCTCTGATGGGAGCCGTTGTGCCGCCGGACCGGAGCGGTGCGATCCTCTCGACGCTCTATCTCGTCGCCTATGTCCTCCAGGCGATCGCGGCGCTGGGGACCGGCGCGCTCGCCACGGCTTACGGGATGCGAGCGGGGATCATCCTGTCCGCCGCGGTCATGTGCGGCATGTGCGTCCTCGTCGCGGTGCTCCTCCTTGTGCACGTGCGGAGGTCGCGCCGGCTCGCTCGGTCAGTCTGACTCGCCGTGCGCCCGGTCGTACGCCTCCTGCGCCTCGAGCACGTCCGGCAGCGCGCCCTCGACCGCGCGAGTGAGGGTTTCCAAGGGCTCTGCGATGCTCCGACCCAGCGGGGTGAGCGCGTAGTCGACGTGCGGCGGGATGCTGCTGTGGACGGTGCGGGCCACCATGCCGTCGCGCTCCAGCTGGCCCAGCGTCTGCGACAGCATGCGGTCGCTGATGCCCTCGATCCGGCGGCGGATCTCACCGAAGCGCAGGGGCTGGTCCTCGATCCGCAGCGCGACCATCGTGAGCGCACCCCACCGACCCGTCAGGTGCTGCAGCGCAGTGCGTGAGGAGCAGGCGCGAGAGAACACGTCCGCCGCGAGATCGCCCGTGGCCATGTCTGTCGCTTCCCCTGCTCCGCGCTCCGTCACCTGTTCCATCCCACCAGTCTAGCGTGACCGTAAGAACTCACCAAAAGATTGCACTAACAAAAGAGAAGTGATTGACTGTGTGCGCATCGACCGGTGGCCATGGGGCCGCCGGCAGACGAGAGGACACACCATGCGCATTGCCATCACCGGAGCCGCGGGTCACCTGGGCCGCCACGTCATCGAGTCCCTGCTGGCGCGGGGCGTCGCCGCCCAGGACCTCGTCGCGATCGTCCGGACCGCCTCCAAGGCGGAGGATCTGACTGCCCGCGGCATCACCGTCGCCGAGGCCCCCTACGAGGACGTCGCAGCTCTCACCGAGGCTCTCCAGGGCGTCGACCGTCTCGTCCTGGTCTCCGGTAGCGAGGTGGGCAAGCGTGCCGCCCAGCACACGAACGTCCTCGAGGCCGCGAAGGCCGCTGGCGTGGCCTTCATCGCCTACACGAGCCTGCTGAACGCGGAGACCTCGGGGCTGAGCCTGGCTCCGGAGCACCGCGACACCGAGGCCCTGCTCGCCGCGAGCGGCATCGACCACGTCCTGCTGCGCAACGGCTGGTACTGGGAGAACTTCGCCTCGAACGTGGACGCGGCCCGCGCGACCGGTCACGTGTTCGGCGCGGCCGGTGAGGGCCGGGTCAACGGCGCTGCTCGTCGCGACTACGCCGAGGCCGCCGCCGTCGTCGTGACGACGGACGGCCACGCGGGGAAGACCTACGAGCTGGGCGGCCAGCCGTCGCTCACCTACCCGGAGATCGCCCAGGCGGTCGGGACAGTCATCGGCGCCGAGGTCTCCTACGTCAACCAGTCCGTCGAGGAGTACCAGCAGACGCTCGAGGGCGCGGGCCTGCCCGCCGAGGTCGCGCAGATGATCGCGGGCTGGGACGTCGCGATCGCCGGCGGTGCGCTCGAGACCGCCAGCACGGACCTCGAGGACCTCATCGGCCGCCCTGCGACCTCACTCGCCGAGGCCCTGGCCGCCTGAGGCGGACCACCTCCTCTGAGACGCGGCCCCGCGCGCCAGCACGCTGACACCGTGCCAGCGCGGGGGCCGCAGTCTCTGCGCCGTGACCGCCTTTCCTCAGTCGCGGACCGCTGCGACGGTCTCGTCTGTCAGGGCGACCTCCCAGGTCCACCCCCACTGCGCAGATTCGCGCGTCAGACTGTGACGCC
>DWZY01000043.1 GCA_019117325.1 Candidatus Brevibacterium intestinigallinarum | reverse complement strand
TGGAAGACGCCTCCGGCGAACGACTCCGCGTTCGCATCGGGGCGTCCCAGGTATCCGGCGCACACGGTGGGGCCCTCGACGCAGACCTCGCCCTGCTCACCGGGCGGCAGCTCTCGCTGATCGTCGTCGCGGATCGTGATGACCACGCCGGTGCGGGCGCGGCCGCAGGTGCCGATGCCGGCGGAATCGACCGGGATCACGCCGTGCTCCTCGCGGCGCAGGGTCGTGATCGCGCCGGTCACCTCGGCCAGTCCGAAGTACTGGACGAGGCACGGGCCCAGGCGGTCGAGGGCGGTGCTCTGATCCTTGGCGAGCATGGGCGCGCCCGCGTAGACGATGCGGCGCAGCGAGTGGTCGTCCGGTCCGCGGTCGGTCGGGTAGGCGGCGACGAGGCGATTGAGGATGGTGGGCACCGTGAACGCGTTCGTCACGTGGTGGCGGTCGATCAGCTCCCAGGCCGCGGCCGGGTCGAAGCCGGGACCGGGCACCAGGACGGAGGCGCAGCCGGTGAAGACCTGCGCGAGCATGTGGATGCCGGCACCGTGGGACAGCGGTGCGATGACGAGGCTGCCGCCGTCCTCCGTCTCGTCCGGGAAGAGGTCGCCGTAGTGGTTGGCGAGCACGGCCGCGAGGTGGCGGTGGGTGAAGACCGCGGCCTTGGGCTTCCCCGTGGACCCCGACGTGAAGAAGTACCAGCACGGGTCGTTCTCATCGACGCGGGCATCGGCCTCACCGTCGGCGACGGCGGGATCGGCTGCCGGCAGTGCATCGAACTCCCCCACCGTGAAGACGTCGCCGTCCCAGCCGGTCGCCCGCAGCGCCTCGACGAAGTCCGCGTGCGCGGCATCCGCGAGGACCGCGGTGGGGCGCACATCCGCCGCGAGTCCCAGCAGCTCATCGGTCGACAGCTTGGCGTTGGGCGGCGCGATGACGGCACCGGCGCGGAGGATCCCCCAGAAGGCGACCGCGACGTCCGGAGCGTTGTCCGCGACGAGGAGCACGGAGTCCCGCCGGCGGGTGCGTCCCGCCAGCAGTGCCTGTGCCAGCGCGGACGCGCGCGCATCCAGCTGCGCCCAGGTGAGCACGTCCTCGCCATCGATCATCGCGGGGCGATCGGGAATGCGAGCGGCGGTCTGGCGCAGGAAGCGCGCGACGTTGAGCCCGCGGCGGGGCACCGGCGCGAAGGCGGCGGCCGGGGAGGAGGTGGAGATCGGCGGCGGCTGCGGGACGGAGAACCCGGCCGGGACCTCGGGAGCAGTGCTGGATGCGGTGACCGATGGCTGCGCGCCGTCCGTGCGGATGTCCGTCGTCATCAGCGGGTCCTCTCCAGGACGGAGGCGAAGTTCGCGACGGCGAGTCCGCCCATGTTGAAGACGCCCGCGAGTTCCGCGTTCGGCACCGCGAGGCCCGGGGCCTCGCCCGTGAGCTGGGCGGCGGCCATCACGTGCATCGACACACCGGTCGCTCCCAGCGGGTGCCCCTTGGACTTGAGCCCACCGGACGGATTGACGGGCAGGTCCCCGTCGATCGTCGTGAGCCCGGACTCGATGGCCTGGGCGCCCTGGCCGGGCTCCGCCAGTCCGAAGGCCTCGTACTCGAGCAGCTCGGCGATCGTGAAGCAGTCGTGGGTCTCGAGGAGGGAGAGGTCGCGGATCCCGATGCCGGCCTGTGCCAGGGCGCGGTCCATCGCCTCCCGGGCACCGGTCAGCACGAGGGGATCGG
This sequence comes from Candidatus Brevibacterium intestinigallinarum, assembly GCA_019117325.1. GTDB lineage: Bacteria > Actinomycetota > Actinomycetes > Actinomycetales > Brevibacteriaceae > Brevibacterium > Brevibacterium intestinigallinarum. The sequence continues at coordinate 1,878 of DWZY01000043.1, read as the reverse complement.
CGCGGCGGTCCAGCGGCAGGACCTCATTCGCGTTGCCCATGCCGCGCCAGCGCACGGCGCGGGGCGCGGAGTCCGCCACATCCGGGGCGGCGATGACCAGGGCGGCGGCACCGTCGGACACCATCGAGCAGTCCGTGCGGCGCAGGGGCTCTGTGACGTAGGGGTTCCGCTCGCTCACCGTCGAGCAGAACTCGAACCCGAGGTCCTTCTGCATGTGCGCGAACGGGTTGTGGGCACCGTTCGCGTGGTTCTTCGCGGCGATGCGGGCCATCGCGTCCGACGGGTCGCCGTAGCGCTCGGAGTAGCGCCGGGCCAGCTCCGCGAAGACACCTGCGAAGGAGCCGTAGTGCTCCTCCTCCGCCCGGTAGCTGGCGGTCAGCAGCACGTCGTTGACCTGGGTCCCGGAGACGGCGGTCATCTTCTCTGCACCGATGACCAGGGCGACTTTCGCCCGCCCCGCCGCCACCTGGTCGTGGGCGGCGAAGACCGCGGTCGAGCCCGTGGCGCAGGCGTTCTCGTGCCGGTGTGCGGGGACGTGGGCGAGCTCCGGCGCCTCGACGCCCAGCAGCGCCGCCTCGAATCCCTGGCGGCTGAAGCCGTTGTTGTAGACGCCCACGTGGACGACGTCGACGTCCTGGGCCGTGAGGCCGGCATCCGCGAGCGCCGTCCGTGCGGCCTCGGCCATCATCTCCTGCAGGGTGTCCTCGCGCTTGCCGAACCGCAGGTGCGACCAGCCGATGATCGACGGTGTCATCTCTGACTCCTTCGTGTGTGTGGGGGGGGTGTCGTGTGTTGGGTGCTTCGTGGGGAGGGGTGCTTCAAGGGGTGGGCTCGTGCGACCGAGGGTCAATCCGTGTCTGCGCGGGCGGGGGCCGTGAGTCTGCGCGCCTCCTGCTGGAGTGCCTCGACGATCCGTTCCAGACGCGGCGGTCGGAGCCTGCTGCGGACGCTCGCGACGGAGAGCGCGCCGTCGAGCAGGGGGCCGCCCCGGGACTGGTCGCCCTCGGCTGGCTGCGGCAGGGCGACGCCCACCGCCCAGGACTCGTCGACGACCATCCCGGTGTTGACGGCCCACCCCTGCGAGCGGGCCTCCTCGAGGGCCTGCGCGAAAGCGGTCGATCGGAGGATCTGACCGGACTGCCCCTGCTCGTCGAACACCGCGAGGTTGTCGTCCATGATCTGCGCGGCCTCCTCCGCGGGCAGTGCCGCGAGGATCGCCAGGGAGCCTGCGCCGATCCCCAGCGGGTGCTGGTCACCCACGGAGAGGACGTTGTTGCGGAAGGGCCCATTGCCGTCCTCGCGCCACACGCAGATGCCGATCGATCCGGTCCGCTCCGTGTAGAACGCGGTGTCCCCGGTCAGTGCGGCGATCCTGCGGACAGAGTCCTGGACCGCGGCGAGCGAGCTGTGCGATCGGCGCGCCAGTTCTCCCTTGCGGATGAGCGAGCGGCCCAGGATGTAGCGGCCCTCGGCATCCGTGCCGACCAGCCCCACGTCGAGGAGGCCGCGCAGCAGGCGGTGCACGGTCGACTTCGCCAGACCGATCTCACCCGCGAGCTGGGTGAGCGTGAGAGACGCCCCGTCCACCTCCGCGGCATGCGCGAGCGCGTCGAGGATCGCGGCGGCCCGCCGGAAGGATCGATTCGAGTCGTTCCGGCTACCGGAACCCACATCGGAGGCCTGCGCGCCCCGCACTTCCTCATGCATGGACATCAGTGTGGAGGAGATCACACGCGATCGGCAAGATGAGGACCGGTATGTGGAACGCGGGTTCAGCGCCGGACTGGTGCGAAGTGATTCCGTTCAGCAGAACGACCGTGACGAGCACTTCGACCGGGCGCGGCCGGGGAGACCCAGAACGCTCTGAACCTGATTGGG
>DWZY01000392.1 GCA_019117325.1 Candidatus Brevibacterium intestinigallinarum | reverse complement strand
CTTCTGGGCCTGCTTCGCGAACACCAGCCAGTACTGCCTGGCCACCAAACGTGTCTACGTCCACGCGGACGTCCACGAGCGCCTGCTCAATGCCCTCATCGAATACGCGCAGACAGTCGTCGTGGGCGATGGCGCCGACGAAGCCACCCAGATGGGGCCGTTGCAGAACCGTGCGCAGTACGAGCGCGTCCTCGCCCTCATCGACCAGTCCGAGGCCGCTGGCCACACGATCGCGTTCCGCGGGACCGCGCACCCGGAGCAGGGATACTTCATCGGCCCCGTCATCGTCGATCAGCCGCCCGAGGACTCCGCACTGGTGCAGGAGGAGCCGTTCGGCCCGATCGTGCCCGTCCTCACCTTCACGGACACGGAGGACGTCCTCGCCCGGATCAACGCGAGCCCCTACGGGCTGGGCGGCTCCGTCTGGGGCACCGACGTCGAGGCCGCCGTCCGGGTCGCGGAGCGGATCGAGTCCGGCGTCGTCTGGGTCAACGAGATCCACCGGCTCTCACCGCAGTTCCCGCTCGCGGGCCACCGAGCCTCCGGCATCGGCCGCGAGAACGGGATCGAGGGCCTGCTGGAGTACTGCAACACGCAGGTCATCGCCGTCGCACGCTGAGGACACCCCCGTGCCCGAGGTCGTGAGGAGTTCGCGTCAGCGGTCCCCGGGCGCGGCCTCGGCGCCGTCCTCCACTGCGCGCATCACGCGCAGCACGTTCCCGTGGGCGAGCGCCTCGAGGTCGCTGCGCGACCAGCCGCGGTCGGAGAGTGCGTGCAGCAGGTCCTGGTAGCAGGACACGTCCTCGAGGCCCACCGGCAGCGAGGAGGTCCCGTCGTAGTCGCCGCCCAGCGCGACACGGGTGATGCCCACGGCCTCGCGTGCGGCCTCGAGGTGGGCGACGACCTCGGCGAGGGTCGCCTGCGGCTCCGGGTGCGAAGCCTCCCACGCGGCGAGTGCGGCGGCGGCCTCCGGGGTGGCCTCGGCGTCGGTGTCGCCGTAGGTGTACTCGACGTGGTTCCGGGCGTTCTCCGCCCGCACGTCCTCGCAGGACTGTCCGGGGCGCGGCGCGTCCGGCATCTGGTACGGCCGGGTGAGGCTGATGGGTGCGCTCGGATCGTCGATGCCCAGGTCGATCCGGACCTGTGCCCGTTCCCGCGTCCACTCCAGGAGTGCCGGCGAGACGAACGCGGGGACGAAGGTGAGCCCCAGGACGGAGTCCGTCGTGACGATCTGCTCGAGGACCCGGTCCGTGACGTTGCGCGGGTGCGGGTTGACGGACTGGACTGAGGAATGAGTGAAGAGCGTGGGGACCCGCGAGGCTGCGAGAGCGTCCCGCTGCGTCTGCTCGTTCGTGTGCGAGAGGTCGACGATCATCCCCAGCCGGTTCATCTCCGCCACGACTGCGCGTCCCTCGTCCGTGAGTCCCCGGGTGGACCGAGCTCCCGGCGCACCGGGCAGTCCGTCGGCTTCTGCCTGCCTCTCCGCGGCACCGGTCGCCGCGGTCGCCCAGTCGAGGTCGTCGTTGTGCGTGAGCGTCATGTACCGAGCGCCCAGCTCGAACATCTGTCGCAGGACCGCCAGGGAGTTCGCGATCGACTGCCCGCCCTCCAGGCCGATGAGGCTGGCGATGCGTCCCGCGCGCAGTGCGGAATCGACGTCGACGGCAGTGTGCGCGGGCTGCAGGTCATCCGGATAGCGCGCCGTCAGTCGGTGGATCGCGTCGATCTGCTGGAGTGTGGCGACGACGGCGTCCTCCTGCGGGATGGACGACGGCACCCACGCGGACCAGAACTGCGCGCCCACGCCGCCGCTGCGCAGCCTCACCAGGTCCGTGTGGAACTCGTCCCGCTGCGCATCCAGGCCCTCGACGCTGTAGCCGGCCCGGTCCCGCAGCGCGAACGGCAGGTCGTTGTGGCAGTCCAGGACAGGGATGAGGTCAGTCGTCTCAGGCATACCCCGAGTCTAGGACCGGGACCGTGCGGACGATTCGGGGGCCGGCTCCATGCGCTGGACAGACCGGATCAGCACGGATCAGCCCAAGTCACACGGGGTCAGCTAGCCCATCGGGGCCAGCCCTGTTCAGCTGGGCTCGTCCCGGCGCTCTCGCTTCTCGTCGAGGTAGTGCTCGATACGAGCAGCCGGATCCGCCTCCGCAGTGAGCGCTGCCTGCGGGGTCGTGCCGCTGGCGCTCCTCGCCCCACCGGAGTCCTCCACGCCCTCGGCAGCGCCCGATCCACCCGAAGATTCCTGCGCCCGCTGGATCTGGGCGTCGAGGTCGTCGAACTCCTCTGCGGTGTGGTCGAGGTCCGCCAGCAGGCGTGCGATCGACTCCGCGTGCGATTCCGCCTCGAGGTTGAGGTCGCGGAACTGCGCGCCGATCGTGTCGTCGCCGGCTGTCCGGGACACGATGTCGAGGACCCGCTCCCCCATCTCGCGCGTGCGCTCCGAGTGGTCGAGCGCGATGAGCTGCTCGTCCAGGGCACGCAGGTGCTCGAGGTACTCGTGCATCGCCATGACCCGGTCGGCCACGGATTCGAAGGCCTCGGCCAGACGGGTCAGGTAGGCGTTCACGCGGGCGGCCTCGGTCCCGTCGCGCATCGCATCCAGTTCCACACGCACCTGCACCAGTTCGATGAGCCGCACGCCCACACTCGCGACCGTTTCATCGAGGTCGACGCGCGCCACGTGGTCGGCGAGGACAGGGTGGGTCCACGCACGGGTCGAGGCGATCCGCGTCGCCAGCGTGACGGCCAGGTGGAAGAGGCGCTGCTCGTCCGTGTCCTGCCCGTTCTTGATGCCCGGCACGAACCCCAGCGACTGCGGGGTGATCCACCGGGCGCTGCGCGCACTGGCACGGTCCTTCTTCGAGAGCCGCTTGGGATCCTTGAGGTAGCGCCTGCCGGTCACCGCTCCCGTCACGCCCGTCGCTGCGGCGAGCACACCGGTCGTGACGGCACCCGCGGTGAAGAGATCACCCACCAGGGCGGAGATGCCCAGGGTGCCCGCACCTACGGCACCCGTCGTCACGATGCCGCCGCCCGTGAGCCCGCGGAAGTACATACTGGACTTGAAGAGGTTCCGGGACTCCGCCGGTGCGCTCAGATGACGGACCACCGTCGAGCCCTGACGCGAAGCGGGGAAGTCATATCCGCGCGCTTCCCATACGCGCTGCACCGAATCCGTCACGGAGTCGGGCACGAGGACGCGGTAGGAGGGCAGCCTGCCGGAGCACATCTGTCGCCACAGGCGATTCCAGGGATGACGAGCCATCGGCGGATTCCTTCGATCGGGGTGGCGATCAGCCTACGCGGTGAAACTGGAAGGACTCTTCAAGACCCGGTGCCGGACGGCGCGCTGTGACGCTCACTCCCCGCGCAGTCCCGCGATGTCGATCTTCTTCATCGCGAGCATCCGCTGGTGGGCACCCGGAGCCTCCATGATCCGGTCGATGTCCTCCGGGACGATCTGCCAGCTGACCCCGTAGGCGTCGCAGCACCAGCCGCACGCCTCCTTCTGCGGCACGGCGGACAGGGTCTCCCACAGT
>DWZY01000391.1 GCA_019117325.1 Candidatus Brevibacterium intestinigallinarum | reverse complement strand
CCTGTGGGCCGGCGGTGGTGTGCACGAGGTCGCCCAGGTCGTCGCTGTGGGCGGCGTGCTGGGCGGGGGTGCGCTGACCGTCGCGGTCATCGTCAAGCTGGCCCGCGTCCTCATGCTGGCTCCGGTCATCGCCGTGCTGAGCATCCGTGCGCGCAGAGCCGCGGGACGTGCGACCGAGCGCACGTCCACCTCCGCCCCCGACACGGCTGAAGCTCGCAGCGCGACGCTCCCGTCCCCCACCGGGAATCACCCCACGTCGCTGCCGCCGATCGTCCCCCTCTTCGTCGCGGGCTTCCTCGCGATGGTGCTGGTGCGGTCTTTCATCCCCCTGCCCGAGGTCGTGCTCACCACCGCGAGCCTCGCCCAGACCCTGCTCCTCTCCACAGCGATGTTCGCGCTGGGATGCGGAGTGAAGGTGCGGACACTCGTGCAGGTAGGCGTCCGGCCGTTCGTCCTGGCCGCGCTGTCGACTCTGCTGGTGGCCGGCCTGGCACTGGGAGGAGTGCTGCTGGTGGCGTGAGGCGCAGCCGGCGACGCCAGGCACCACCAGTCACGTGGTCCGGCGACCATAGTGGTCAGCACCCCGATGCGGGAGCCGCTTTCTCAGAACGGCGGGGGCTCACCTGGCCCGTACGTCCCATAGGAGCCAGCCGAGGCTGGCGCGCCGACAGTGCCAGCGGCTCCAGTCCCGTTTCCTGAACCACCGCGAGCGATCGGCGTGCCACCAACCGCGTCGGCCTCACGTGCCTGGTCGAGCAGCGCTGCCGGAGGCAACTCTGCATCGGTCTCGCCGATCGGCAGCGGAACCGTCGTGGACTTCACGCCCATGGGAAGAACCCAGACGATCTCGTCCTGAGCGAGCCTGCGCAGGCCGATGATGCCCGCAGTCTTGAGCTGGTGGTGGTGCGTGCACAGCGGGTGGAGGTTCTCCACCACCGTGAGCCCGCCGCGTGAGGGATCCGGCTTGAAGAAGGCACAGCAGTGGTCGATCTCGCACGAGGCGGCGGGTCTGCTGCAGCCCGGTGCCGTGCAGCACCGCCACTTCTGCCGGACCGTCCGCCGCATCGCGACCGTCGGCTCGTAGGTCTGGGCCATGTCATCCGTGACGACCCCCGTGACCGGATCGGTGAGGATCCGCACCCACGACGTCGCGTGCGAGGCCATCTCGCGGCACGCCGTCGCCGAGAGCGACGCGTCCCCCGTCGTCCACCCCGGCTGATCGTTCAGACCCAGCAGCGTCGACGCGGCCACGGTCACATGGACCGCCGCCTGCTTGCGCAGCCATGCGCCGTCCGTCGGGCAGAGCACCTCGACGACCTCGTCGCAGTCGTCGGCCGCGGTGGGGGTGCCGAAGGTGCCGGCAAGACCCAGATCGAGCATCGGGTCGACAGTCATGCGACCGGATCCGTCCGACAGCCCATCCCCGTCGGTCCGCCCATCAGCGCTGGCCGGCCCGACTGCGCTCGAGACACCTGAGACATCTGACGAGCTCGCGGTGAGGCGGAGTTCCGTCTGCGGGCGCGACCCGGACAGCAGGTCGAACATCAGCTGGGCGATGGTCCGGTCATCGAGCACCCGGGCCGCCAGATCGTCGCCACGGTCGCCTCCGGACACACTGGTCCCGTCGATTCCGGACACACTGGTCCCGTCGATTCCGGACACAGCTGTCCCCTGGCTTCCGAGCACACTCGTGACCTGGCCTGCACGGCCCTTCCCCATCACGTCCAGCGCCTCGAACTCACGGCGACGAATCGCGCGAGCGGTGGCCCGCGTGCGCTGGAACAGCGCGTCCAGCACCGGGATGGGGCCCGTGAGCGTGAGGATCCCCGTGTCGTCGTCGCAGCGCTCCAAGCGGACGCTCCTGTTCCTGCGGGGAGCCTCCGGATCCTCTGGCACGGGGACGAGCGTGCGGATCTGCTTGCGCATCTTCTTCTCGAACTGATCCATCGAGAGATCCGGTCGCAGCGCGTCGAGGTACCGATCCAGCGCCTGCACCTCCGGCATCGGCAGCAGCGCATCATCGACCCGGTAGGCGATCCGCGCGATCCGCTCGAACGGAAGCCGCCCCTGCGCCACCGAAGCCAGCAGGTTGTGGAAGCCCAGGAACCACACGATCGCATGCGTCACGCGTCGCTTCGCCACAGCGCGCTTCGACTTCTTCATCCGTGCGGACACGATCATGAGGTCCTCCGACGTGAGAAGGCGCCCGGCCTGCGTGGAGAGCCGCGGGTCCGGGTCGGGTGGCTCATCCGGGTCAGGACGGTCCAGAAGTCCCTGGGCGGAGAGGAACTCCTCAAGATCCCGCTCGCCGCTGTCGCGATTGAGAACTCGCGCGAGCGTGAACGCGGCCAACTGCGCCGCCTCCCTGGCTTGGCGACGATCGTTGTCCTCGATCGACGCCGACCACAGACCCAGAAGCTGAACACTGCTGAACTGCGGCCCGGAATCAGTGGGGACGGGCACAGCCACCGACGCGCCGCCGTCGGATGAATCCTCAACTGGCGCAGCACCGAAGGAGCCGTCCGCGACCTCAGTGATCACCCGACGCACGTCCGCGATCGTGAGGATCTGGCGCGCAGGACGACGACGGATCACCCCGAAGATCTCCTGCTGTGACATCACCATCGACATCCCTTCCGCACCATGTCGTCAGTCGCAGTCATCGAGTCTTCAGTGACTCGATCCCCCTGCCGCCCGAGCGATCCACCTGATGCATCGTCATCGAACATCTGTGTTCGTCAGAGCACCAGTCTATTCGATTATGTGCTCGATATTCAAGGCTTTATTCGAACAGATCTGATCGGTAGGTGCGGATCCTGCACTGGCAGGATGAACTCCCCACGGACAGTGCTGGTCGATGGCAGCAGCAATCGTCGGTCAGTCCACCTGCTTGATGACCTTCATCGTGATCCGCGAGTCGACGCCGGACACGGCCTGGTGCACGTGGAACCGGGTCATGAGCCACTCCTCATAGGCACGGGCATCTGCGACGCGCACGCGGATGATGTAGTCAGGCCGGCCGTACATCCTGCGGAACTCGATCACCTCGTCCATCGCGGCCACGCGCTGCTCGAACGCCTCCACGTTCTCCAGCGTGTTGCTCTCCAGATTCGCGTGGATGGTGACCTCGAAGCCCGCGTCCAGGGCCGCATGGTCGACCACGGCGCGGTACCCCGTGATGACGCCGTCGGCCTCGAGCCTGCGGACGCGGCGCAGGCAGGGGGCGGGGGTCAGACCGACCTCCGCGGCGAGGTCCTGGTTGGAGATGCGACCATCGCGCCGCAGCACTGCGATGATCGCGCGATCGATGGCATCCATGCGGCGAGTATCGCAGTCCGCCCCACCCAGCCCACAACCGTGCGCAATCTCTGCATCGCTGTTTCGGACACGAAGACAGCATCGTGCGTCGACCACCCCACCCGAGTCCAGTTCCGCACACCTATTGCGGCGCCATTCTGGGACGATGTTGCTGGATGGTCGGGCCCGGGAAGGATCGAGTGAGCATCATGGCATCGGATGCTGCGAACGATTGCGCTGCACGCACGGGACCCCACACCTCACCACCCGCCTCGACCCGCAGCGCGCCCACCGGCGACGGGCCGGGGAGCTCGACGGCAGCGGGCGTCCTGCTCATGTTCGGATCCGCTGCCGGCTTCGGGCTGAGCGGCCCGTTCGTCGCTCCCCTGCTGCAGGCGGGATGGAGTCCGGCCGCTGCGGTCGCGGTGCGCGCCTTCGTCGCGGGCCTCGTGCTGCTGATCCCGGGACTGCTGGCCGTCCGAGGTCGCTTCCGCCAGGTCCTGCGCTCCTGGCGGTTGGTGCTCGCCTATGCGGTCATCGCCGTCATGGCCACGCAGCTGTCGTACTTCGCGGCCATCGCGTTCCTCGAGGTCAGCGTCGCGGTCCTCATCAAGTGCACCGCACCGGTGCTGGTCGTGCTCTTCCTGTGGGTGCGAACCGGTCGATCGCCGCGCACCCTGACCATTCTGGGGGCGATCACCAGCCTGGCCGGCGTCGCGCTCGTCGTCGACCCCAGCCGCGCAGGGGGCCTGAGTCTGCCGGGGCTGCTCCTGGCCGCCCTCTCTGCGATGGCCATGGCCGCCTACTTCTTCGTCAACAACCACCCCAGCGGCGACCTGCCCGCCCTGACCCAGCTGTCGTTCGGGCTCATGACCGGCGGAGCGGTCACCGCCCTGCTGGGCGTCATCGGCATCCTGCCCTTCACCATGACCTTCGGGACCGCGCTGGTCGCCGGACACGAGCTGCCCTGGTACGTGCCGGTCGCGATCCTCGTGCTGCTGGCGACGGTCGTCCCCTACGTCTGCGGACTGCTGGGCACGCGCGCGGCCGGCCCCCGCATCGCCTCGTTCATCGCGCTGACGGAGACCATCTTCGCCGCCCTCATCGCGTGGGCGATCCTCGACCAGGCCCTCGCCGTCTGGCAGATCATCGGCGGCGCACTGGTCCTGTTCGGGGTCTTCGTCGTGCAGCTCGAGCGCGACCGCCCGGTGTTGGAGACGCCAGACGAACCGGCACCGGACTCACCGGACCTACCGGTGCAGGACTCACCAGACTGACGAACGTGCCGGGCCACATCCTGCACCCGGCCAGCCCACAGCCCGCCGCACCCTGTCAGGGCACGATCCCTCACGGCACGAACGTCAGCGGCTCCACGGCGGCGTCATGGGTGTCGCGCAGGTGCGCCCGCAGCGTCTCTGCGAACAGCGCGACATCGTGCTCGCGCAGCGCGTCGATGAGTGCGCGGTGCTCGGCGAGCATCTCCTCGCGCCGCTCGATGAGCCGCTCCCCCTGCCGGAACAGCATGTAGCGCCGCCGATCCGCCAGCCGGTCGCTCATCTCGAGCAGCACCGCATTGCCGCCCGCCTCGACGAACATCCGGTGGAAGCCCGTCGTGCAGTCGATGAAGGCGCGCAGGTCAGCAGCGGCCAGCGCCGCCGCCTGCTGCGCGAGCGACTCCTCGAGCCGCGGCACCAGCTTCTCGATCATCCCCGCAGCCGCCCGCTGCACCGCGGCCGCCTCCAGCATGTATCGGGCATCCGCGACCTCTGCGATGTCCCGGTCGCTCAGACCGTTCACCAGGGCTCCGCGCTTGGGGTAGATCGTCACCCAGCGCTCGTCCTGCAGCCGCAGCAGTGCGGCGCGCACCGGGGTCCGGCTCATGCCCAGTCGCTGCGCCAGACCCGTTTCGCCCAGCATCTCGCCGGCTGCCAGCTCGCCCTCGAGGATCGCATCGCGCAGGTGGCGATAGGCGCGCCCCGCCGCGGAGGAGTCGCCGCGCGCGGCCGACGTCACATCCGCCATCTCGCCACCTCCCTCGCTCCTCCGGTCCCAGCTCCTCCGGTCCCGGCTGATCCGGTCCCGCCAGTATCCCCCGGACCCAGTCACCCGAACCCGACCCGGCGAACCCAGCCCGGCGAACCCGGCCCGGCGAATCCAGCCCCTCGAACCCTGTTCCCACAATCCTGCCCCATCCCCCAGCGGGCACCGGAATCCACGGAATCATTCCGTCACAGACCCCTTTCCACCCCGTTCCCGCACCATGTAGGATCCATCTTGTATCCCAGATTGGCCACCATCGACGCAAGGACCGCACCCCGTGGCTTCCCAGAGACTCACTCTCGCGAAACTCTTCACCGCCCAGCTGTTCTCCGGCGCGGGGATCGCATCCGGGTACGCGGTGGGCGGCCTGCTCGCCGAGCAGATCACCGGCCAGACCGCCATGGCCGGCTTCGCGCAGATGAGCGTCATCCTGGGTGCCGGCCTCGTCGCCTACCCGCTGGCCACGCTGGCCGCCCGCTACGGCCGCCGCACCGCCCTGACCCTGGGCTTCGGCACCGGCACGCTGGGCGCCGCCGTCGTCCTCACCGGTGTCGCCGTCGAGTTCCTGCCCCTCTTCATGCTGGGCATGATGATGTGCGGCTCGTCGACCGCAGCCGGTCTGCAGGCCCGGTATGCGGCCTCGGACTCGGTGAACCCGCAGAAGCCCGGCCAGGCCATGTCGATCGTCATCTGGGCGACGACGGTCGGGTCCGTCCTGGGCCCCAACTTCACAGAGCCGGGCTCGCGCCTGGGCGAGTTCCTGGGCGTGAACCCCCTCTCCGGCCCCTACCTCATCTCGATGGGCTGCTTCGCGCTGGCCGCCCTCGCCGCCTTCTCGCTGGGCTCCCAGCGCACCGCGGCACGGGCCGCTGCACAGGGCACCGCACCCGCCGCTGCCCAGGCCGCATCCCCCGCGCAGACCGACCGCCCCTCCCTGGGCGAGTCCCTCCGCTACCTCCTGTCCCGGCCCGTCGCCCGCTACGCGGTCATCACCGTCATCACGGGCCAAATGATCATGACGAACGTCATGGTCATGACCCCGGTGCACATGGACCACCAGCACTTCGACCTCACCGCGGTGGGCATCGTCGTGAGCATCCACATCATGGGCATGTACGTCTTCTCGCCCGTGTTCGGCTGGATGTCCGACCGCTGGGGGCCGCGCACCGTCATCAATGCAGGCATGGTCGTCTACGCCGTGACCGTCGCGCTGGGCATCTACGACTCGCTGCTGCCCACCTCGCACTTCGTCATCCTCAACACCGCCCTCTTCCTGCTGGGTGTGGGCTGGTCGATGTTCCTCATCGGCGGCTCGGCGCTGCTGGTCAAGAGCGTGGACGCCCGCATGCGGGTCCCCCTGCAGGGCATCTCCGATTCCGCGATGAACCTGGGCGGCGCGTTCATGGCCGCCTTCGCCGGCACCCTCCTGGGCCTGGGCGGCTTCTTCCTCATCAACGCGATCGCCGGCGTCGTCCTGCTCGTCAACATCGTGTTCGCCCTGCTGGCGAACCGCAGGACTCAGTCCG